>NZ_CAJHBF010000004.1:0-204553 GCF_904846565.1 Psychrobacter sp. CMS30
GGTGAACGTCATCATGGCTGTAGTATCCATGTGGTTACTGCTGAGCTTGATGCCGGCGCTGTTTTGACCCAAGCGCTGCTTGAAGTCAATCAAAAAGACACTGCTGATAGTTTGCAAGCACGCGTACAAAAAGGTGAACATCAACTGCTGCCGTGGACGATATTACTAATTGCTAACGGTATTATTGACTTAAACACCCCGCATAATGATGCTGAATTATCTTGCTTACCTGCTTTACCTTTAAAGCTATGGTTAAATGATTAAGGCTTGAAGTCTATTTATATATTTTAAAAAAGCAGAATCCGTAATTGGTTCTGCTTTTTTTATGTGCTTAAATAACGAGGTGTTTATAGCAAATTGCTAGCAAAAAAATACCTCGTTACGCAATAACGAGGTATTTAGAAAACTAGGCTTTTAACAAACTAGGCTTTTAACAAACTAAGCATTTAAAATTAGAAGCCTAAAACATTCTAATAATTAAACAGGCTTTTTACCAACCACGTGTACAGCTTTAATATTCACAAACTCTTTGATACCAAAGCCTCCATGTTCACGACCATAACCTGAGTCTTTAACGCCACCAAATGGCAAGCCTGGATTGACTAAGTTATAACCATTGATATAAACCATACCTGTGTCAAAATGCTGCTGGGCTAAATTAATCGCCTTTTCTTCATCTTTTGAGAAGATAGCACCGCCCAGTCCATAACGACTGTCATTGGCAATTCGGAACGCATCATCTTGGTCTTTGGCACGAATAAGCGCTGCCACAGGACCAAATAGCTCGTCTTTATAAGCAGGCTGGTCTGGTTTGATATTTTCCAGAATTGTTGGTGGATAAAAAGAACCCGGCTTATCAGGTATTTCACCGCCCAAGGTAATGGTTGCGCCTTTGCTGACACTTTCTTGCACTTGTTTATGCAACTCATCACGCTGCTTGCTGCTTGACATCGGCCCTACGTCAGTCGATTCTTCCATTGGATCGCCGATTTGATAGCCTTTAAACTTCTCAATAACCAAATCACGGAATTTGTCATAAACACTATCGACGACCACAAAACGCTTAGCCGCGATGCAAGTCTCACCATTGTTATATAAACGTGCATGGGCACAAGTAGTAGCCGCTAAGTCTAAGTCGGCGTCTTCTAATACGATAAAGGCATCGTTTGAACCAAGTTCCATAACGGTCTTTTTCAGCACTTTTGCCGCTTGCTGCGCTACCACTCGACCAGCGACATCACTACCCGTTAAGGTGACACCACGTACTTTTTCGTGCTCAATGACTTTTTCAGACTGATCATGGCTAATGATGAGCGTACGGAATAAATCATTTGGCAAATCAGACTCATGCATGATTTTTTCAATTAACAAACCTGAGCCTGTTACGTTTGAAGCATGCTTAAGCAAGATACTATTACCGGCCATTAAGTTGGCAATGGTATAGCGGAATACTTGATACGCGGGAAAGTTCCATGGCTGGATACCATAGATAATACCGATAGGATTGTAGCTGATTAAACCTTTTTTGATGCCTTCGATATCGCGCTCATCATCCGCTAGCGCGGCAATTCCTTCACCAGCGGTGAAATCACAAATTGCTTTACATAGATCTACTTCACCTAAGCTCGCCTCCAAGGTCTTACCGCGCTCCTCGGTCATCAGCTTCGCAAGCTCTTCTTTATATTTCATCAGCGTCTCGCCAATGGAGTTAATCACTTTGGCGCGCTCATCGGCACTGACCAAACGCCATTCTGAAAAGGCTTTATGCGAGGCATCGATAATTTTATTAACTTCATCGCTGCTCATATAAGTATAGTTTTTAATGTCTTTACCCGTCGTTGGGTTCACAGTGGTAATATCTGCCATGATAATTATCCTTATTTATTTGATTATTATGTAATAAATAATTGATTAATAAAGATTCTTTTTAAGAACCGTTTTATCAATAGATGACTCAATATGATTACTAGATATGACTACTATCTAAGTCTTTATGCTAGATAAATAACAATATTGAGAGATGAACAAGCCACTTCACATTGAGATAGCTGTATTTATTGAGATAGCTGTATTAAGAGATATGTAGTTAAAGGCGCTAACGATTAGCTCATATTTCTTAACAATGCTTGTGGCAATTGTCTTTTTACTAAATGTTCATCTATCATAACAAAAGGATTTGACCATAGTTTTACAAGTTATGAAGAAGTGTGGATGAGATGTTAACAGTGTGTCATTGATAAATGTCATGCAAACTTTGCTGTAAAAAAATAGCTTGAGCCAGATCAATAAAGCCTGAGTATCTAATGGGCATAAAAAAACCAGCACATAAGAGATGGGCTGGTTTTATTCATTTATTAAACGCTGATTTTATTATTAGCGTATTAAAACAAATGGTTAATAATCGGTATTTCTTGCGGTGGATTGTCTTCTTCATCGACGATTTGACGGGCCACATGCATGATAAGTTGGCGTAACCAGCGATGGGCTGGATGATGTTGCAATAAGGGCGACCACGCCATGGTCAGCTCAAACTCAGGGATAAAAAATGGCGGCTCTTCCATTTTAATGCTGTCATTATTGGCTTGCATTTTTGCCACCCGCGTCGGCAAAGTCGCAATCAAATCTTTATTGGCTGCAAGCATGGCGGGCATTTGGTAATGGCGGGTAAAAACACTGATTTGGCGTTTTTGACCTAAGCGTTGTAGCGCCTGATCGATAGAACCAAGTCCGCCAGATTTTTCTGGATTGACGCCAAAGCCCACACCCATACCCGTTTTAGATACCCAAACATGCTGCGCTTTTAGATAATTTTTTAGATTAAAGCGGTTGGCATAAGGGCTTTCTGACGACAATAAACAGCTAAAGGTATCGCGCCAAACCAAAACTTGATGGAAGCTTTGTGGAATCTCATTAAAGCGGTTAATCGCCAAATCAACCCGACCCTGCTCCATATCACGATATGAGACGTCAGATGGCGTCAAGAAATCCAAAATGACATTGGGCGCTTCAGAACGCAGCGCTTTAACAAGCTTAGGCACCAAAGTCGCTTCTGCATAGTCTGAGGTCATAATACGGAAAACGCGCGAGGTACTATAAGGGCGAAACTCGGTACGCGGCTCGAGCACTTGGGTCAAATCGGCAAGTATCTCACGAATACGCGGCTGCAGCTCAAGTGCGCGCTCGGTTGGCGTCATGCCCTCTGAGGAACGTACCAACAATGGATCATTAAACAATTTGCGTAAGCGCCTTAGAATATTACTCATCGCAGGCTGGGTAATACCAAGCTGCTCAGCAGCACGTGTGACGTTTTTTTCACGAAGCAGCACATCTAAATGCACCAATAAATTCAAATCAACCCGCTGCAAATTCATATATTTTTCTCTTTGCCTTAGAATAAATACCACAATAAGCTTGAGCAAGCTTGGCATTTTTCGCGCTGTTATTTTAACTAAAGCTGCCATAACAGCATAATATAACTATATTTTTTATTAAACTTTTCTAGAATATGCTTATTATAACGCAATTTAACCAGCATAAGCCATTGTTTTATCTATACTATAAGCACATAAAATACCCAAGATAACAATCATAAATTAGATAAATCTTGGTAAGGCAGTTATAGTGATTGCCGTAGACCAAATACAGCGAAGACCACAAAAATCCGCTCTGAGCGTTAAATGTAGTGAGTCTAACCGCTTAATAATAAAAGCATTTTGAAGATGAGTCGTGATAGCACAGTACGATTAAATGGGCAATGAGCCATCATAAATTATCGTGTCATCGCCTGTCTTAGAGACAGCATCGATTATTGTAACATCTCTTATCACCAAATATGATATTGCTAACCCATAATTGCTTAAACATTATATTGCTTAAACATCATATAGAAGCTTTTTAAGCATAGAATATTTTCAATTACTACCGCTATCATTTAGCTATCGTCACTCACTATCAGCTAGCTACGGTCACTTAACTATAATCATTTGATAGTCAGCACATATTTTTACCCACTAGCTTTTAACTAAATAATTTTTAACTGACAAGTTCAGCAATCGCCTTGTATTAATAGGCAGGTTTGTTTAGGGTAAGTAAGGCTGGCTGGATAATTAAGCGGCAACCTAGTTTTAACGATATTAAATTGGCTATATCACGCAAACTGTCATATTTGATGTCATACAAGCTTGATATAGTGACGATAAGAACTAGGTTTAGGTTTAGGTTTAGGTTTAGGTTTAGGTTTAGGTTTAGGTTTAGGTTTAGGTTTAGGTTCAGGTTTAGGTTTAGGTTTAGGTTTTAGTAAAATACAAAGTTCGTAAGATACTTATTTATTAAGATAAAAAGTTAGTTGCCCCATCTTTAATTGTTTTGACAATTAAATTTTCGTTTTTTACACCCCACCAAGGAGACTATAGATGTCAACTGCATATAAATCAGCGATCGATTTAGTACGTGAATTAAAGCAAAAGCACGGTAACTGGCAGAACATTAGCGAGACTGATGCGGCACGTATGATGTCACAAAACCGTTTTAAAACCGGTTTAGATATCGCAAAATATACTGCAAAAATCATGCGTCAAGATATGGAAGACTATGACAATGATACGTCTCAGTACACGCAGTCTTTAGGTGCATGGCATGGTTTTGTTGCCCAGCAAACTATGTACGCTAAGAAAAAATACTTTGGTACGACGTCAAAAACTTATATCTACCTATCAGGTTGGATGGTTGCAGCCCTTCGTTCTGAGTTTGGTCCTCTTCCTGACCAATCTATGCACGAAAAAACCTCTGTGCCTAAGCTAATCGAAGAAATCTACACCTTCTTACGTCAAGCTGATGCTAAAGTACTAAACGACTACTTCCGTGAGCTAAACGCTGCAGAAGAAGCCGGTCAAGACACTTCAGCTATCCTAGAAAAAATCGAAAACTTTGATTCACACGTTGTGCCAATCATTGCTGACATCGATGCAGGTTTCGGTAACGAAGAAGCGACTTACTTGCTAACTAAGCAAATGATCGAAGCTGGTGCTTGTGCTATTCAGGTTGAAAACCAAGTATCTGACGCTAAGCAATGTGGTCACCAAGCTGGTAAAGTAACGGTACCGCATGAAGACTTCATCTCTAAACTAAATGCTATTCGTTATGCATTCCTAGAGCTAGGTGTTGAAGACGGCATCATCGTTGCTCGTACTGACTCTGAAGGCGCATCACTAACGCAAAAAATCCCAGTATCAAATGAGCCAGGCGACCTTGCTTCTAAATACATCGACTTCATCGAAATGGAAGAAGTGACTTTAGAAAATGCAAAAGAAAACGACAGCTTGCTTAAGCACAACGGCAAACTAGTACGTCCAGTTCGCTTGCCAAACGGTCTATATCAGTTCCGTGAAGAAACGAACATCGACCGCGTTGTCCTTGACTGTGTCACTGCTCTAGAAAACGGTGCTGATCTACTATGGATCGAAACACCAACTCCAGACGTAGAACACATCAAAATGATGGTTGACCGTATTAAAGAAGAGCAGCCTAAAGCCAAGCTTGTATACAACAACAGCCCATCATTCAACTGGACGCTTAACTTCCGTAAGCAAATCATCGCTCAGTGGGAAGAAGAAGGCAAAGACATCTCTGCATACAATAAAGATGACTTGATGAGTGCTGATTACGATGGTACTGAACTTGATACAGCAGCTGACGAAGCGGCTAGAAACTTCCAACGTGATGCATCACGTGAAGCCGGTGTATTCCATCACTTAATCACGCTACCTACTTATCACACTACTGCTCTTAGCGTTCATGAACTTGCTAAAGGCTATTTCGGTGATGACGGTATGCTTGCTTATGCAGCTGGCGTACAACGTAAAGAAATCCGTGAAGGCATCGCTTGTGTTAAGCACCAAGCAATGGCTGGTTCTGACCTTGGCGATGATCACAAAGAAATCTTCTCTGGTGAAAACGCCCTTAAAGCTGGCGGCGGCAAGAACACGATGAACCAGTTCTAATGTCCGACCACTTATAAGTACACTTTATAAGTAAAAGTTTTAAGAAAAGCCGTCCTACCTTGTAGGGCGGCTTTTTTATGCGCTATACATAACCCCATCTCCTGCAATAACAGTGCTACTTAAGCAATCGTTTCATTAACTGCCGTTCATTTACTCACTACTCCTATTACTTGAGCCAACCAAAACAAAAGTTTTACTTGTTATTCACCGATAGCTTTCATACGATGGTAATCAATGAGATAATAATTTACATAGTATTAAAATAATCGGGAGCCATCATGCAAGAGATAGAGCTAAAGTTTTTGGTACCAGAATCACGACTAAAAGGCTTGCTGCGCCAAGCACAAGTCAAATCATCTGAAGTAACGCAACTGGCGGCCCATTATTATGATACCCCTGACCAACAGCTTGCACAGGCGGGTATTGGCTTACGTATTCGTAAAGAAGGCGATGCGTGGGTACAGACCATCAAAGCGGGTGGCGACGGTATTGCGGCACGTTTAGAGCACAATGCGCCACTGGATAATGAGCAGGTACAGGCTATGCTCGATAGTAATACGCTCATGCCCGATTTAAGCATTTATAAAAACACCTCTGTCGCTCCTGCTTTGGCTGAATTTAAACTAAAAAAACTGGCCAAAAATCTTACTCGGTTATACGTGACCGATGTCGAGCGCACCACACGATTGCTGGTAGATGAGAGTGACGATGAAGCAAATAACCATATCGAGATGGCATATGATTATGGAGAAATTATCCACGGTAATGATGATAGCCAGCGCGACGCTATTCAAGAAATTGAGTTTGAGCTAATATCAGGCGATATAGACTTTTTATTTACCACGGCCAAAACGTGGTGTAAGCGTTATAAGCTTTGCCTGTCTACGGTGACCAAGGCTGAGCGCGGTAGCTTGCTGATTACAGGGCAACATCATAGCCCAGCCGTCAGTGCTGACCTTGACCAGCTGACTATCAACAAAGACAGCAGCATGCCTGCATTTATACGGGCAGTAGTGCATAACTGTCTGCTGCAAATACTACCAAACAGCAGCGCTATCGTCGCGGGCAGCGAAGATGATGACCATATCCTGCAACTGTACATTGGCATTGTCCGCTTGCAAGCTGCCCTACAAGCATTCGCCAGCTATTCTGACGAAATCAATCCAGACTGGCTGCCGATAGTAAAACAAACAGCGGCTTTAATTAATAACTACCAAAAGCTTGCCTATCTCGCCTTCCATATAGAGCCTGATTTACAACAGCAGGGCGCACCTATCGTCGATTGGGCAGCTGACATTGATACGCTCAAGATTAGCCCAAAGGATACTGTCGGTGCCAATGATTTTCAGCTGACCTTACTTGAGCTGATTGCCTTTACCATGAGCGACCCAAGCCTTGAACCGCAAGCGGATAAACCCGTCATCGATAAGCTGGCAAAAACATTATCCAAACAGTATGCAAAGCTTGGCAAAGCAGCACAAATACTACAGAGTAAAAAGGGTGCTGACTCAGATAGCATCACTATAGAAAATAATGATTTAAAAAATGATGAGTTACAAAGTATTGACTCAGAAGATAGTGACTTAGAAGATAGTGACTTAGAAAACGTCAATTCAAAAAGTATCAACTCAAAAAAACTTGATGTAGAAAATGACGATATAGAAAATAGTGATACAGAGCAAGCAATGAGCAAGCTGCATCAGCAGTTAACAACCTTACTTTATATCAGTGAATTTGCCGCGCCATTATTAGAGAAGAAAAAGTCAAAAAAGAAAACCAAGCGCTGGCTAAAACGTTTGGTCAAAGCGCAAACAGCTTTGAATCACTATCGCAATCATATAATGTATCAACAGCGCTATCAGTTGAAATCAGAGACAGATAGCAATGCCCTATATGGCGCTGGTTGGTTTTCAGCCATGCTAACAAGAGACCATAAGCGCAGCGAAAAACGCTTGGCTAAAGTGATAGACAGCTCAATATTTTGGTAAAAATGCTCATAGCATTATGAATCAAGCTTAGAATAAACAAAGCTTTAAATAAAAATCTTAGCATAAAAAAGACAGCTCATTATATATGGGCTGTCTTTTTTATAAACTTAGCGCTTTTATAAACCTAGCACTTTCATACGCTCGCTAACTGGCTGATAGGTTTTCTCGCCAGCAGGCTCAACAATGTTACCGAACGGCATTTGCGCAACCAATTCCCAACTATCTGGAATAGAAAATGCTTTAGCGGCATCTTCATCAACAAGCGGATTGTAGTGCTGTAGGTTGGCACCAACGTTCAAGGTACGTAGCTCTGTCCACATGGCATATTGATGCATGGCCGAGGTTTGCTGAGCCCAAACGGGGAATCTGTCTGCATATAGCGCAAATTGCTCTTGCAGCGATTGAGTCACGTTTTTATCTTCATAAAACAGCACAGTACCCGCGGCAGCACGGAAACCGTCTAGCTTTTGCTTACTGCCAGAAAAGTCGCCATCACCAACGGCTGCACGCAGTTTCTCTTCGGCGATATCCCATAGCTGCTGATGCTCGGCACCAAACAATACCACCAAGCGCGAAGATTGTGAATTAAAAGCAGAAGGCGTATGCAATAAAACACGCTCGGCCATATTGACAATCGCTTGTGGCTCTACTGGTAGCTCATTGCCCAAAGCATATACCGAACGGCGTTCATCAAAGGCTTGTTGTAAAGTGACTAGACTTTCTTTAGACATCATCATTATCCTGATAATTATAATAGAATGTAGGTTAAACGTGCCGTATTTGGCATGACACGTTGATATTAACAAGGAGGCTATTATATCAATATACTAAATAACGTCTAGACTCTATAAAGTTTATTTTATCAATCACTCTATAAAGTTATTCTGTTTTACTTAAGCTTTAATGAGTAATAAATAGTAGCTAACTAGCGATAATCATCACTGCTGTACCTTCTTCCACTCTCTCAAATAATTCCATAATATCCTCATTACGCATACGTATGCAGCCATGTGAGAGCGGCGAGCCCATCGGCTCGCTGTCTGGCGTACCATGGATATAAATATAGCGCTGATAGGTATCACAGCCACCTTGGCTATTGCTGCCTTTATTGACTCCCTCTTCCAGTCCACTTAACCAGAGAATACGGCTTAATATCCAATCGCGCTCAGGATGGTGCTTGCCAAGCTCTGCACTATATATCTCGCCCGTAGGAATACGGCCAATGAATACCGCATTCATAGGTTCATTTGCGCCGATTTTCTTGGCGATAAAATGTTTGCCAAGGGGCGTGCAGCCGCTATCTTGCTGACTGCCTATGCCATTTTTAGCGGTAGACACCGTATATTGAGTCACTTCTTTATCGTCTTGGTAAAGAGTTAAATTTTGCTGAGCAATATTAATCACTAAATGCCTATTCGTTTTTTCATTATTTGTCATAAAGGGATTCCAGCGGTCATTCACCTAATGGATGTCATTATTGACCGCATGATGAGTAAGTTGAGTGAATTTTTCTATTATTAAGGGATTGTATCAAGGCTTTTGGCACCGTAATATAGGGGCACACTTTTTGATGCTAGCAGATTATGACGACTATTTCACCGACACGTGTGTCGATGTATGATTTTCTCTATCAAGATACCAAGCCGATGGTGTCATTATTGGCAGATGCGGCCAAGCTTTCATTACCGCAAGCGCGCTTGGCGATGGATGCCAGCTTGCAAGCCATTGTCAGTGCTTTGCTTGCTTACCAGCAGCATAATGATGGACAAGCGGTGAGCAAAAAGCTGTTTGGGCGCGGCGCGGTTAAAGAGCTGCGCCAATATAACTCGATGAATTTTTCCACCATCAATGCGACGTTATATCATCGCCATGAAGCGGCGGATGCGATATTTTATGATAATGCTCGCGTGATTAAAGCCAGTGAATATATTGCCAAACAGATTGACGCAACGACATCGCAAGTGCAGATATTGCTCACGTCTCTATGCGTGATTGTCTTACGCGAGCTGGCTATTTTAGCCGAATATAGCCAACTTGATAATGATGAGATGGATAAATGGTTTGCCTTACAACCGCAGTTTTTATCAGCTGCTCGTTTTGCCGCCAATGAACCAACTTCTATCGAATCGAATGAAGCTAATGAAGATAAAAGTTTAACTGCGCCGATAGAAGGCGTTTTGGAATCGGCAGCTGAAATAAAAGCAGAAGTCGAGAATAGCCCTAATACAGAACGTACCTTATTAAGTATAGAGCAGCTCGCTGATACCCCGCCAGTTTTTAATCCTTGCTGGCATGAATTGACGACATTTAAACCTGAACGTCATGAGCCGGTGCAAGATATGCAACTGGCGACGGGTAATTATTTAAAAGTCATCGGACGCTCATCTGCAAATGCTCAGCAAGGCAAACATAATGACTTGCTCATGTTTGCAGAAATGACCGCTATCAGCTTACCGCACCAACGCTGGTTGCTGCAATTGGCTAAAATTTCAGAAATATACTTGCAGCGTAATCGCCTACGTATTACCTCCGAGCCTGCCAGCGCACCGAAACCACCTTTGGTCAGTTTGGGTCTAATCGGTAGCAATAACGACAATACGCCAACCACCGCCAGTGAAAAGCCCATTGAATACGACGCGCCTATACCTCTCTGGAAAAATCCCGTTATCTTGATTATTATAGCTGTTATCGGCGTGCTTGGCGCGCTTGCCGCTCTTAAATATCAAAGCCAAAAATCTGATGGCGTGTTACTGGCGACAGAAGAGGTCATAGAACAAGACCTTATTAAGGAGCGTCAACAGCAAGATGTGGCTATCGTCATGGTAGACGATGATGAAGATGGTGCTGAAGAAGCAAAAGCAGCACAATGACAAGTGGCAGCAATTAATACATAACTTTTTAATCATCAAAAAATAGTCGAACAAACCTGCAAAAACCCATAAAAAAAGGCGCTAACTTAATAGCGCCTTGTTTATTTCTTCTTGCTTATGTTGTGTCGATAGTAGACTGACTTTAAAATCAATATAGTGCGACTGGAATGAATTTTTCGTAGCCTCTGTGATAACAGCAAGCAAGGAAAATTTATAACAGTCGCACGTGACTATTAACGTATCGTCTATGTCTCGAATTGACTACCGCAAATCTGGCTTACTTCGATAAATCACGACCACGGCTGGCTTCAATCGCCAAACGCAGACCATTTAAACGGATGAAGCCTTCGGCGTCTTTTTGATCATAGGCGCCTGCATCATCTTCAAAAGTGGCGATTTTTTCATCGAACAATGAATCATCTGACTTACGACCAACGACGCTTACAGAACCTTTGTATAATTTAACGCGTACGGTACCGTTGACATATTCTTGTGATTTGTCAATCAAGGCTTGTAGCATCATGCGCTCAGGGCTGAACCAATAACCGTTATAGATAATCTTAGCGTAACGTGGCATCAGCTCATCTTTTAGATGCGCCGCTTCACGGTCAAGCGTCAATGATTCGATACCGCGATGCGCTTTTAGCATAATAGTACCCGCTGGGGTTTCATAGCAGCCGCGTGACTTCATACCGACATAACGGTTTTCGACGATATCTAAACGTCCGATACCATGCTTACCGCCAATCTCATTAAGCTTAATCATCACTTCATAAGGCTTAAGCGCTTCACCATCGATAGCAACGATGTCGCCTTGTTTGTATTCTAATTCTAGATATTGTGCTTCGTCAGGTGCTTCTTCTGGGCTAACTGACCAGCGCCACATATCGTCTTCTGCTTCGGCGTATGGGTCTTCTAAAATACCACCTTCATATGAGATATGCAGTAAGTTGGCGTCCATTGAATACGGAGATTTTTTCTTATTGCCGGCATAATCGATAGAAATATTATGTTCTTCAGCATATTTCATCAAGCTTTCACGGCTCGATAAATCCCACTCACGCCATGGCGCAATGGTGACCACATCAGGAGACAAAGCAACGGCGCCAAGCTCAAAACGTACTTGGTCGTTACCTTTACCGGTCGCACCATGGCTAATAGCATCGGCGTTATGTTCTTTAGCAATTTCAACCAAACGCTTGGCAATTAATGGACGCGCGATAGAAGTCCCTAGCAGATACTCGCCTTCATAGATGGCATTGGCGCGGAACATCGGGAATACGTAATCACGGGCAAATTCTTCACGTAAGTCTTCGATATGGATATGCTTGATACCCATTGCTTCAGCTTTGGCGCGCGCAGGCTCAACCTCTTCACCTTGACCAATGTCAGCGGTGAAAGTAATCACTTCTGCATCATAGGTTTCTTGTAGCCATCTGGCGATAATTGAGGTGTCAAGACCACCTGAATATGCCAAGACGATTTTATTAATAGTTTTTGGATCAAGCTGAGCCATGAAGAACTCCTAATATAAGAATTTATTGTCGAATACATTTAATGGGACGTAAAATGCGAATGATGGGATGAAATCAATAAAAGATAGATTGCCTGCTCAGTGTACATCATATTTACTAGCGGCAAAAGTAGCACTGCCATCAGGCACTGGGTTTTCCCTTATATTTGAGGTTAATTCTATAAATCCGGTTATTTCAAATAACAGTCGCTGTAAACAACCCTCATTAAACAACTATCATTTCTAACAAGATTCTTAAAACTTTGTCAAAAGTTAATCCGGTAAAAAATCGCTTATCATTTATGTACAGATATTTTTCCGCATATTTAGTCAAGTAGGCAAATCTGTTATGATAGCAGCACAGCAAGACTCCCCCCTTCACTCCCGTATATGACGATATAGAGCGCGATGACACCATGACTGATTCGATTAGAGAATTAACCATCCTGCAACCAGATGATTGGCATATTCATTTGCGCGATGATAAAGCGTTAGCAACCACTGTTCCGCATGCCGCCCAAAGCTTTAACCGCGTCATCTGCATGCCAAACCTTGTGCCACCTGTTAAAAATGTTGATGATGCCCACGCTTATCGTGCGCGCATCATGCAGCAGTTAGAAGCAAGTAATTTGAGTACTGAGCGCAAAGCAGCTTTTGACCCACGGATGACCTTGTATCTTACGGATAACACCAGCGCCCATGATATCGAAATGGCGGCAAAATCAGGTATCGTCCAAGCGGTCAAGCTCTACCCTGCTGGCGCAACCACCAACTCTGCTGATGGCGTTACTGATATCAATGCCCGCGTCGATATCTTTGAAGCGTTAGAAAAATACAATCTGCCATTACTGCTACATGGTGAAGTGACTCACGACCATGTCGATATTTTCGACCGCGAAAAACGCTTTTTAGACGAAGTATTGGCACAAATCATTGTCAAATTTCCAACCATGAAAATTGTAATGGAACATATCACCACCAGTGATGCCGCTGACTTTGTTTTAGCACAAGGAAATCAAGTTGCTGCCACCATTACGCCGCAACATCTGATGTTTAACCGCAATCATTTACTGGTCGGTGGTATTAAACCGCATTTTTATTGCTTGCCTATTTTGAAGCGCGAAAGCCATCAAAAAGTATTGTTAGATGTTGCCACCAGTGGCAATCCGAAATTCTTTTTAGGCACAGATTCTGCGCCTCATGCAACGAACGCAAAAGAATCTGCTTGCGGCTGTGCCGGCTGTTATAGCGCCGCTAATGCGCTACCGCTATATGCCACCGCTTTTGATAGTGTCGGTAAAATTGATAAGCTTGAAGGGTTTGCGAGTCGCTTTGGCGCTCAATTCTATGGCTTACCAGTCCACGAAAGCACCATTACTTTGATCAATACGCCGATGCAAGTACCAACCGACTACCCTTATTTTGATGGCTCGTCGTTAACGCCATTAATGGCGGGCGAGATATTACCTTGGTCTATTAAAGCCTAATAGTGATGACGTAAAACTGCCTGCGTCTCTATTATCTATTCGATCCCCTATAAAATAAACATCGTGCTACTGGTATAAATTGTGCGCAGCCTCTGGAGTGCGAAGCGCACAGCAAGCAAGGAAAATTTATACCAGTAGCGTATTATAATATTTGTACTTATTTTATTTAGGGCTATCTCCTATGATAGACAATGTGCTTCTGCTAAAAGGCAACTCCATTAGCAAAAGCAATACTCGCATCATAGGATGTTTATTTTTTAGCGATTTTTAATTCAATTCTTTAACTTAATTTTTTACTTCAATGCCACAGCACGACTGATAAAAGCGATTTAACTTGATATGACCATTCAAAACGATGCCGCCCTACCTGAAAACAACGCAAACAATACTAGCAATGTCACTAATACTAGCAATGCAACCAACACGACCGATGGCAACACAGACGAACAAGCGCCCATGACCTTAAAAGAGCGTTTTCGTAAGTTCTTGCCTGTCGTCGTCGATGTTGAAACGGCCGGCTTTAATGCGCAAACAGACGCCTTATTAGAGATTGCCTGTATTCCTGTGCTGCTAAATGAGCAGGGTGTGTTTTATCCGGGCGAGGCTTTAAATGCTCATATCGAACCCTTTGAAGGGTCAAACCTTGAGCCAAGCGCCCTCGCTTTTACCGGTATTGACCCTAAAAACCCACTACGTAAAGCCATTGCCGAAGATGAAAAAACAGCGCTACGCCGTATTTTTAAAGGTTTAAAGGAAGTGCGCCGTACTGAAGACTGCCGCCAATGCGTCCTTATCGGCCATAATGCGCATTTTGACTTGGGCTTTTTAAATGCGGCGGTACTGCGTACCAATAGCAAAAACCATAACCCATTTCACAATTTTTCAGTCTTTGATACCGTGACCCTGTCTGCCTTAGCATTTGGACAGACAGTATTAGCACGTGCCTGTAAGGCGGCTGGCATCGACTTTGACGGTAAAGACGCTCATTCAGCGCTCTATGATACCCAAAAGACCGCTGAGCTATTTTGTCATATCCTAAACAGCTACCCTATGCTATCGAATGCGATGCATCTTGAGCAGAGCAACTCGGAGGTGACAGAAGATAGCGCCGCAGACACTACCGTACAAGCAACCGATAGCGACACCAAATAACATAAAGCACACGCCCTCCATTGTTAAACGCAAATAATAGTGCTATCTATAGTTAATAACCTGCTATGGATTATTTGAGCTTAACAAAAGGGACTTTGCTATGGAGCCACAGTTTAAGTTATGGGCAACCATCATCGGTTATATGCTGCTCGCTTTAACCATTAGCACTTGTACGTCGTTATGGATTCGGCATCATTTAAAGCGTAACGACCTACATCCACGCCGCGCGCTCAAAAAAAGATATTTAATTTTAAAAAGACGAAGAAAAAGGCTTGACAGAAAACGCAGACGCCATTAGAATACGCACCACTTCAGCATAAAGGTGAAAGCAGCTGAAGCGTTGTACTAGTCCCCATCGTCTAGAGGCCTAGGACACCGCCCTTTCACGGCGGTAACGGGGGTTCGAATCCCCCTGGGGACGCCACTATTTGGCGTCACTTGTTAGCAAGTTTGCTGTAAAGCATTGATAAGACTAATAAGCGTACCATCAAAAGGCCCATTCACATTTTTTGTGAGTGGGCTTTTTTTATGCCTGCTCATTTCTCATGCGTTGTTATAATTTCGTATCAGTGACAATGCAGCGGTTTATGATGACTTTTTATGATAAATTTATAAAAGCAAAAAGCTTATGACAGCAAAAAGCCAGCGATTAATGCTGGCTTTTTTAATATGTGAGTTTTATTTTTTAGAAAAGCCTACCAAATCTTATCTGCTAGCATCAGCCAAAGTAGCGCCAATACAATCAAGCCGCCCAATATGGTCTGAATAAGGAAAAAGGCTTGGTGCTGTCCGACTACTTTGCCCAAGGTTACCCCTAAGGTATTATATTTTATCGGCTGCGTATCAAGCTCGCCGGATTTTTCTTGTTCTTCATAATAACCTTGCAGAATATCCAAAAACCGCTGCCATTCATTAGCGCCCCACGTATTGGGCTTAAACGGCATAAAGGCTTTAAGCTTAGGCTCATTCACCATCCAACGCTCAAGCGTAATAGAACGTAGTGACCAGCCAGCAAAACGGCGCTCAGCAATCGCTGAAAAATCCAAAATCTTTAAATCTTGATGTCGATCATCTACCAATAAGCGATTTTTTAGATTGGTTAATGCTTGCTCAGAACCTTCCACACACTGGAAAAAGTATCCGTTGCCGTAGCAAAGAATACCAGTAATATTATCGGCTTTGTTCAGCTTAATGGCGACTTCTGCGATGTCGTTAAGCGTACTCGCACTTGCAAGACCAGTCGACGTAATGTGGCTCAGATATACAAGCTGGCAGAGATCTGGCGTTACTGGATTTGTCGAATCATTGACTGTTGACAATCAGCTACTCCCTATTTTCAGGTAAATGTCGCTAAGACAACCATACTAACTTTAGATAAAAAATACTGACAAGATGTTTGAGGATAGCAAATCCACTTGTTATATTATTGATTTATAAATGTTTATATTAATTGTATTAAGTTGGTTACATCATAGGCTATTTTCGTCATCAAAGCAATATATGTTTATCTTAAGCCTCTACTTATTAATACTAAGCTATGCTTTAGAATTATTTATAGGCAAAATATGATATGAATATGTCTTCCTAGAATAGGTAATTTAAAAGTTTTAGAGACATAAAGAGAAAAAATAGGCGCATGAAGTTATAAGCGCTCAATTTAGTTATTGAGAACGTTAAGATTGATAGCAAAACAGGTTAGATAGAAAACAGTTTACATAGAGAATAAGAATCATAAAGGAAGAGTGCTTTATCGCTTCTTATAAGTGCTTTATCGCTTTCTATAATAATTAGGATTGGGCGGTAAGAATCGCTGCGAGCAAGATAGCGTCGTCAGGATAAGTCAGTTTGATATTTTGTCGACTGCCAGACACCAAGCGAATCGGCAGCTCTAAATGTTCAAAAGCGCTGGCCTCATCGGTAATTTCTAGCTGATTCTCAGCAACATAGGTTAATACTCGCTGCAACTCACCTAAGCGAAATACTTGCGGCGTTTGTGCTTGCCACATATGACTACGGTCGATAGTGCGCTTAGCGTAAGAGTGGCTGCTGCTATTGACAGGCTTATCTATAACGCCGTTTGTGGTCTTAGATTGAGCATGAGGCTGGGTGTAGGACTGTTTTAAGGTATCCGCTACTGGCGTGGCGAGAATAGCGCCATAAGGCTCTAGCATCGCCGCTTCAATCACCTTATTGATATCCTGTTGCGGCACCGCAGGACGTGCAGCATCATGTATCACGACCAAGTCTGAATCTTTAGCACCTGTCTGACGAATGGCTTCTACCCCTGCTTGTACCGATTGCCAACGCTCAGCGCCGCCAATGGCATACTGTATCGGCAGCGCAAAATTGAGTGTCTTTGCCGTGCTGTCATCTGCCGCTATAACCAATAAGCACTTATCAATATAAGCACTATTAGCAAGCCGCGCCACGCTATGCTGTAGCAAGGTCTGCCCTTGTAGCATGGTATATTGCTTTGCGATAGAGGCACCAAAACGACTACCGCGACCAGCAGCAACAATCATGGCATGTATATGTGGTGTGGTATTCATAAGGTGGCTTTGATTGATACTCATGGTTGGATTCCATGATGATAGGACTGGAGAGAAGTGAAAAAGAGGTTTAGATTTTAACCATAAATATTTTAAGACCAATAATGTCACTACTGTAGATAGTAGAAAACACTCATTTTGTAAAATTAAGAGCGATTAATAACGGCTGTGCGTCGTCGGCGCTGTTGATACTTGTACGAAGGTCTCATTTGGCTTAATTAAGCCCAAATCTAAGCGCGCGTGTTCTTCTACTGCTTCAAGACCGGTCTTTAAGTCATGAACGTCAGTGCGTAGCAAATTATTTGCCGCTACTTGGTTATCATTTAAGCGCTGCTGCTCATCAATCTGTGTCAGCAATTTATTATGCTCAAACTGACCGTTTTCACCCAGCCAATATTGATATTGCAGTCCTAAAAGGACGGCAACGGCTAAAGCAAGTAGCATAAATTGGCTAAAGTATTTCATAAATTGATCACGCCAAACGATAAAGAGACAATAGAAAACAGATAATAGAGTAAAGTAAAAAACTAAGTAGGCTTAGCTTAATGAGCGATATATCATCATATCAATGACGATATATCGCTTAGTTTTAAGCCTAACTGCTTAGCTGTATAGCTTATTAGCCACGTAGACCGATAAACTCTTCACGGCCACGGTAGCTTGCACGTACTTGTTGCTCGATACGTAATAACTGATTGTATTTTGCAACGCGGTCTGAGCGGCATAGTGAGCCTGTTTTAATTTGACCAGCAGCAGTACCAACCGCCAAGTCTGCAATGGTGCTGTCTTCAGTTTCACCTGAACGATGCGAGATAATCGTTGCATAGCCGTTTTTCTTCGCCAGATAAATCGCATCTAGCGTTTCTGATAAGGTGCCGATTTGGTTAAACTTAATCAAAATCGCATTAGCAATTTTCTTATCAATGCCTTCTTGCAAGATAGCAGGGTTGGTCACAAATAAATCATCACCGACCAATTGGACTTTATCACCAATCTGCTCAGTCAAATACTTCCAGCCATCCCAGTCCGACTCATCAAGACCATCTTCGATAGAGATAATAGGATATTGACGCGCCAAGCCTACTAAATAGTCAGAGAAACCTTGGCTATCAAAGGATTTATTACCCTCGCCTGCCAAGATATATTGACCGTCTTTATAGAATTCACTGGCCGCGCAATCTAAAGCCAAATGAATGTCTTCGCCAGCTTTATAGCCAACTTGCTCAATCGCTTGCATGATAACAGTGATAGCTTCTTCGTTGCTACGTAGGTTTGGTGCAAAACCACCTTCATCACCAACCGCTGTATTCAAGCCTTGTGATTTTAGGACAGATTTTAAGCTGTGGAAAATCTCCGTACCCGCACGCAGCGCTTCTGAGAAGCTAGTGAAACCAACCGGCTCAATCATAAACTCTTGGATATCAACCGTGTTATCCGCATGCTCGCCGCCGTTTAAGATGTTCATCATCGGTACAGGCATCGTCAATGACGTCTGATTGCGCAAGTTTGCAATGTATTGGTGTAGTGGCAGACTTTGTGACTTGGCAGCGGCTTTAGCAGTCGCAAGAGAGACTGCTAGCATGGCATTAGCGCCAAGGCTGTCTTTGTTTTCTGTGCCATCTAACGCAATCATTGCATCATCAATGCCTTGCTGCTCGGTGACATCTTTGTCCATTAGCGCACTGCGAATCTGGCTATTGACGTTGGCAACGGCTTTTTTGACGCCTTTACCCATGTAGCGATCTTTGTCGCCATCACGCAGCTCAAGCGCTTCACGTGAGCCAGTAGACGCGCCACTTGGGGCAGCAGCACGGCCAATAGTGCCATCAGCTAGGATAACATCGGCTTCAATCGTTGGGTTACCGCGCGAGTCTAAAATCTCACGAGCGCGAATGTCTTTAATTGCGGTGACGTTGGTGGTTTCTTCAGCGTACATAATGTCTGTTAATTCCTTTGGTCATGCCAAGTTTGTGGGATAAATAACGGCAACTAGAATACAAAAAAGATAAAAAATATCGTATAGCAAATATGCCCAAACCAGTCTTACCTGTTTATACGATTTATATCATCTGATACCAGTGATACAATCCGCTTATTTAGCGCATGATTTTGCGAATAGTGAAAAGTTGGTTTGGCACTTTAAGCGTCGGCTATAATGCTTGGCATCATAGCATAAATTTTGCCAAACTTCCCTTATCTTACACCAACTTGCGCCCATAAAAACCTATATGAGCAGCGATAGTAGTCGTTATCAAAGCGTTTTGTTAGTGCCGTTATTAATAGTGATATAACGCTTACGCTTTTGTTAAACGTTTGCTATTGCTATGTGCGCCAGAGACAGTGTTATCCAGTTCAACCTCGGTTTTAAATCGTGTCAAACGTAACGCGTTCATTAATACCGAAATAGAGCTGAGCGCCATTGCAGCCGCGGCAATCATAGGATTTAAAAAGCCAAAAGCGGCAAGCGGAATACCAAGGCAATTATAAATAAAAGCAAAGAATAGATTCTGCTTGATATTACGCACCGTGGCATTCGCAATTTTTTGCGCCGCATCGATATGCATGAGCGACTCGCCCATCAAGCGCGCAGAAGCACTGTGCTGTGCGACATCCGTACCTTCAAACATGGCAAAGCTGGCATCGGCAGTTGCCATCGCTGGCGCATCATTGACGCCGTCCCCTGCCATGGCAACTTTATGACCCGCCGTTTGCAATAAAGCAATTTGGCTGGCTTTATCACGTGGGCTCATTTTACCGTAAGCTTGCTCGATACCCAGCTGCCCTGCCACATGGTCAACGACCGATTGCTTATCACCACTCATCAAAATGACATTGATGCCAGCATCTTGTAGCGCTCTTATGGCTTGCGGCGTGTCATCCTTTAAGTCATCAGCAAGGGCAAAAGCACCTAGCGGCTCATCGTTAATACTAATAGCGACCGTACTGGCGATTTGCCATACTTTTGGCATCAGCTTTGGCAGCGTCAAATTAGCAAACTCTGCGCTACCAACCTTTATTAAGCCTAAGCCTTCGATATTTGCTTGTATACCAGCGCCCTTTATCACACTGATATCAGTCACATTCATCAATGGCAAGTTTCGCTCAGTAGCCGCGTTAATCAATGCCGTCGCTAATGGATGACTGGCATGCGCCTCAACACTCGCGGCAATTTGCAGGACATCATCAACGGCTAGTGACTTATCTACCATCACATTATCGACGATAGCAGGCTTACCGATGGTTAATGTGCCTGTCTTATCCAAAACAACGGTATCGATATTGCCTGCCGCCTCTAAGCTTTGCGCGTCTTTAAACCAAACACCATGACGCGCGGCGACACCCATACCAGCCCTGATAGCCGCTGGCGTGGCCAAACCAAGCGCACGTGGGCAAGCAATGACCAATACCGACACGGCATGCATTAACGCCGTGTCAATCATACCCGTTAGCCACCATGTCAGCCCAAAGGTGATCAAGGCAATCGTCACCACGACAGGAACAAAAATAGCCGTTACTCTATCGGCAAGGCGCGCTAAATTGGCTTTTGAGCCTTGTGCATCGCTGAGCGCTTGTACCATATCACCGAGCTTCGTATCGCTACCTTTAGCACTAACGCGATAGAGTAAGCTGCCGTTTTCGACGAGAGCGCCTGCTAGCAGTCCATCACCTACTTCTTTTTTCAGTGGTACGGACTCACCGGTTAAATGACTCTCCACACACCAGCCACTACCATCGATAACTGTCCCATCGGTTGCCACGCGGCTGCCTTGCTTAGCACGCAAGATATCGCCTACTTGTACATCTTGCAGCGCAACATTATGAAAGTCGCCATTCGGCTGCTGCTGCTCAACTTCATCGGGGGTTAATGACAATAGTAAATCAATACTGTTTAAGCTGTGCTTTTTGGTGCGCTCTTCAAGATATTTACCCGTACGCACAAAAGCAATGACCATTACCCCTGCTTCAAAATATACAGCTGGGCCGTGTCCACTACCATGACCACTTTGCAATAGACTGTTTAACGTACCATCGCCATGGGTCAGCCATAGATATGTTGAATACGCCCAAATAGTTACCGTACCGATGACCACCAGTACGTCCATATTGGCAAGACCACCTTTGATGGATGCCCAAGCGCTTTTGTAAAAGGGTAATGCCAATCCAAACTGTACAATCGTCGCTAGGATAAACTGAATCCAAACCGGCGGCATCCACGCCATACCTTGCCCAACAAGCATGCCCGCCATACCCACTAAAAACGGCAGCAAGCAAACCCATAACCCAATCAAGCGCCACGGATACTCAGTCGCGGTATCCTCGTCTGTTTGTGCAAACAAACTATCTGCTGCTTGCAAATTGGCCACGAAGCCGGTTTTATTTACCCATTCTGTGACCTGCTCAGGCGTGGTCTGCGTTGGGTCATAATCAACATTGGCAGTCTCGCCAGCGAAGTTTACACTTACCTCATATACCGATGGTTTTTTGTTCAGTACCTTCTCGATTCTTGAGGCACAGGCCTGACACGTCATTCCATCAATGGCCAGTTGCAAGTGTGCACGCGTAGGCGATGTCGTCGTATTGGACTGAATATCAGTTTCAACATCATAGGACTGCTCATTGCTGGTACGGGTAGAATCATTCATAAATAGAACTCGTTATTGCGTTATAGCGCGTTATAGCGTTTATCAATTGATATGGCCATAAAAATATCAGTGGAGGGAAAATCTAAATGAAACAAGTAAAGCGTTTTAAAGTTGAATATGAATCTTAATGGATACTAAATATTAAATGGATACGAATATTGGCTATTCAAGTATGTCACTCTCTACAGCTTAATAACGCTCAGCACAATGATAGAAGCAACTTAATATGTATAAATAGTGATTGCTCATTAAAAAAACCATTTAAATATCCATTAAAAAACCAGCCATGATAGCTGGTTTACTTAACTAAATGACAATGCTTACGAGTTAGCAACGGTGGCATCGAAGCCCGCTTCATCGATAGCAGCAGCAATGACTTCTGCACTGGTTTTGCTATCATCAAAGGTGACTGTCGCTTGATTGTCTGCAAGCTCGATACTGATATCATCTAAACCATCGATATCAGCGGTGGCATTATGGACGCTTGCCACACAGCCGCCACAAGTCATGCCATCAATCTTAATAACACGGGTTTGGTTTGCCATGAGAGGCTCCTTATTTTTATAACTGAGTTTTTATGAGTGAGTATTTTTATAGCTTTAATAAACTGCTTTTATCGCTGTTTTCTAAATACAGTCATTGCAGCATTGAACTAGCATAAGCCCAATTAAGCTGAACAACAAGTTTGATTGCTCGTATCTTTACGAAACCGCTTTATGAAAGTGTATCTTCCTTTATCAATGCCTCACCGCTAATCATGATAACGTGGATTTTGCGGGGCATCGATAGGAAACGGTTGAGTGACGTAATCGACCATACTGATTGCCGCAACGAAAGCATGGATGGTCGTTTGCGTATCATCATAACGAATGAAGGCAACACCATTTTCAGGCTCCAGCTCAATTTCAGTGACACCGGTAATATTTTTTAGCGCCGTCATCACGCTCTCAAGCCCTTCGGTATCATCGATATTTTCGATACTTACCTGCGCTATTTTAATCGCCATCGTCTTACCCTCTCATCGATATCATTGTTAACATTATTAATGCGTATCTAATACCTCAAAGCCTTTAACCAAATCATCTATCTGCTTGAGCTGACGTAAAAACGGCTCTAACTGACTGGTTCGCAACGCACATGGACCATCACATTTTGCAACTTCTGGGTTTGGATGCGCCTCTAAGAATAACCCGGCCAGCCCTGTTGCCATACCTGCGCGAGCAAGGGTGGTGATTTGCTCACGGCGTCCGCCGGCACTGTCACTACGCGCACCCGGCTGCTGCAAACTGTGCGTTACATCAAAAAATACCGGAATATCCATCTGCTTCATGGTATCAAAACCAAGCATATCGACGACCAGATTATTATAACCAAAGGCACTACCGCGCTCACAAAGTATCAGCTTATCGTTACCACCTTCAAGACATTTATTGACGATATGACGCATCTCATGCGGCGCTAAAAACTGTGCTTTTTTAATATTAATAATCGCATCTGTCTTTGCCATCGCATGCACCAAGTCAGTCTGACGCGATAAAAACGCTGGCAGCTGGATAATATCAGCAACTTCAGCGACGGGCGCTGCTTGATAAGGTTCATGGACGTCAGTGATAATTGGCACTTGGAATTTTTCTTTAATTTGCCCAAGCCAATCGATACCTTGCTCTAGTCCAGGACCTCTATAAGAATGTAAGCTTGAACGGTTAGCTTTATCAAAACTGGCTTTAAAAACATAGCCGATATCCAAACGCTGACATATATCAACATACTGCTCGGCAATCTCAAACGCCAATTCTTTTGACTCTAAGACATTCATACCACCGAACAATACAAACGGCTGATCATTACCGATATTGATTGTATTGCCATTTGGCGTCATAAGCTTGATATGCGATTGCGCCGTTAATAGATTTTCCATGAAGCGGTAACCCTCATTATTGTTATTTACTGTTATTACGCACAGTTATTATTAATGCTACTTTCCCATATTGTAACCGATAGCCCCATGAAAAAAAGTATCTAAGCGTAATTGGGCGTAATTACATCTCGCTGATACTGTAGATTACTTCATAAAAGCGCTATTGCTAGAAACCGCTATTAAAAAATGGCTAAATAAAGAGTAAAAAAAAGACCAATCCGAAGATCAGTCTTTTTTTTAACGATTAAGCTGTCATGCAATAACGATTATTTATTATCACTATAGGTTCTTGCTGCTTTTACAAAGCTGTTAAACAGTGGATGACCACCGCGTGGCGAGCTGGTAAATTCAGGATGGAACTGTACCGCGACAAACCAAGGATGGGTAGGAATCTCAACCGACTCAACCAAATGCTGTTTGGCCGAATAACCTGATATGCTCATACCTGCTTGCTCTAATGGTTCAATATAACGATTGTTCATCTCATAACGATGGCGATGACGCTCAGTGATATTGGTTGAGCCGTAGATTTGGGCAAGCTTACTACCAGCAACCAGTTCCGCTTGCTGTGCACCTAAACGCATAGTGCCACCAAGATCTGAATCATCACTACGAATCTGCAATTCGCCGCGCTCATCTAACCACTCGGTAATCAGACCAATAATAGGTTCAGCCGCCGTACGATGGAACTCAGAAGAGTTGGCATCGATATGTAGCACATTGCGCGCATACTCAATCACAGCCAGCTGCATACCAAGGCAGATACCAAGATAAGGTACGTTGTTTTCACGCGCATAAGTAATGGCTTTCATTTTGCCATTGGTACCGCGCTCACCGAAGCCGCCCGGTACTAAAATAGCATCAGCATCGTTTAGACGGGCAAATAAAGCATCATCCGTTTCTAACAATTCAGCATCAATATAGTCGATTTTAACGTCGGCTTTATGGGTGATACCAGCGTGTAGCAAGGCTTCATTGATAGACTTATAGGCATCCGGTAATTCAACATATTTACCAACCATCGCTACCGTCACCGTCGCTTCAGGATTCAGCTGTGCTTCAACCACTTTATCCCAATCGCTTAAATCCGCTTCTGGTAAATCAAGACCAAAACGCTCACAGATTAAGTCATCAAGATCCTGCTCATGCAGGGTGCGTGGAATCTGGTAGATACTTTGCGCATCTTCACACATGATAACTGCACGCTCTTCGACGTTGGTAAATAGCGCAATCTTGCGGCGATTGTCTGGTGAGATATGGTGATCAGAGCGGCAAATTAAGACATCAGGCTGCAAACCAATCGAACGCAGCTCTTTTACTGAATGCTGGGTCGGCTTAGTCTTGGTTTCACCAGCACTGGCGATATAAGGTACTAATGTTAAATGCATCAGCATGGCGCGATTGCGACCTAGCTCTACTTGCATTTGGCGCACGGCTTCCATAAAGGGAAGTGACTCGATATCACCGACCGTACCGCCAATCTCGATAATGGCGATGTCATAGCCTTCGCCACTTGCAAGAATTTTGCTTTTGATTTCATCAGTGATATGCGGAATCACCTGTACCGTACCGCCTAAATATTCACCGCGGCGTTCTTTATTCAAAACGTTTTGATAGATACGACCACTGGTGAAGTTGTTGCTCTTACTCATCTTTGAATGGCGCAAAAAACGCTCATAATAGCCCAAATCTAAATCAGTCTCAGCGCCATCTTCGGTGACGAACACTTCGCCGTGCTGGAACGGGCTCATCGTACCTGGATCGACGTTGATATACGGATCCATTTTGGTCATCGTCACTTTTACGCCACGTGCTTCTAGCACGGCAGCAAGGGATGCGGCGGTAATACCTTTTCCTAGTGAGGACACTACCCCACCGGTCACAAATATAAACTTGGTCATAGTACTCTGTCGGTAATTGGTAAAGAAGGATTTTACTAAAAATACGCCACAAAATATAGGGCAAAAGCGCAAACTCTTTAAAACACTCAGTTTTTAACGCTTAATCATCTTAAGTGCGTAATCATCGTAAATACGTAGCTATTATAACCCACTGCAGCTTCAAAAAGGTCACAACAAAAAAACTCACCCCGAAGGATGAGTTTTTTATAATCAGATTCTAATGTTTAGATTAGAATTTGTATTCTAGACCAGTACCAATTACGAATATATCAGCATCGCCATCGATAACAGTGTATTCATTTCTACCTAAACTATCTTCGCCACTCTTATATGCAGCCTTAACGTTTTCAGCGTTATTCACACCAGCGTAAGCATGCATGATCATGTTGTCTTTAAAGAAGTACTTACCACCAACAACGATTTGGTCTGAATCAGCGTTATTCCAACCGTCTAAGTTATCAGTTTTGTTGTACTGTGCATAGATAGAAGCTGGACGAGCAAAGTTAGTTAAAGGCATTGCCGCACTAACAATCAAACCTTTCTCTTTCTTAGTATCGCGAGAGTAATCAAAATCAGCTACTTGATATAAAGCGCCTAGAGTAACAGGAGCTGCCATGAATTTACCTAGATCAACAGTTGCAGTACCACGGATGATATCACCAAGAATATTCTGATCTTTGTCATAAGCAACGCCAGCTGTGAAGCCTGTACCTTGATCAAATAGTGCAGCAACACCAAAGCCAGAATTGTCATTGCGATTCTGATCATCAGAGTTGTACATTGCAGAAATCTCTAATGGCAGACCATCGTATTTTGGCGCAGTCCAAATGATTGAGCTTTTGATACGATTACTATCAGCCATATTCAGTGCTTCAACAGCGCCGTTTTCTAATTTATTTCTACCTAGGTTATCCCAATAGCCGCTGTCAGCAGTGACAACGTTGTTAATTCTGTCTAAAGTAGATTGGTTTTTACCAACGCGGAATTCACCGAACTGTTTGTTTACAACACCAAGATATGTATCGCGGTTAGTGAAACCGTCTCTATCACCATCGATGCTTGTGCCGTATTCCAACTGATAGATCGCATCAGTGTTAGCCGTCATGGCTTCAGAGCCTTTGATACCGATACGTGAAGCATGAGAGTTGATTTCTATTGTATCTTCATCATAATTGTAACCAGGGCCTTCAAACTCAGCATTAACATAGTCAGCTGCTAAAAAAGCTTTACCATATAGAGTTGGGGCTGCATTGGCTGCAGATACAGATAGGGCAGCGATTGCTGTAGCTAAAAGTAGTTTTTTCATGGGGGTATCTCCACTTTACAATTTTAGTAATGAGCGAGCTATTATTAGCCGGTGCCCAAAATGGTATCGTCACAAATCCTCAAAGATATAATGTGTAACTGGCTACCGAGATTAGTCAGAAACAAGTGTGGCGAAGTTCTATTACCGTAAGATGAAAAAAACCATGACTTACATAACTGGGATCGAAATCGTAACTGCCATGTAAACGTTGGTCTTTATCGCTCTGTTGCGTAACATCCGTTACCAAACTCATACTTCGAGTACAAGCATAACAACTT
This sequence comes from Psychrobacter sp. CMS30, assembly GCF_904846565.1. Lineage (NCBI taxonomy): Bacteria > Pseudomonadati > Pseudomonadota > Gammaproteobacteria > Moraxellales > Moraxellaceae > Psychrobacter > Psychrobacter sp. CMS30. The sequence goes on from NZ_CAJHBF010000004.1 coordinate 27,605, forward strand.
TGACATAATTTGCAACATATTTTTTACGTCTCTAATGACAAAAAATCTTCAAAGCCATGTCCGCTATGAGGTTTAACCTATATTTAATTAGGGACAAAAAAACACCCCTACTCGTCATGGACGAATAGAGGTGTTATTGAGAAATATCAGTAATAAGAATATAAACTATATTTAATATGCTTATTAAAAACAAAACGTTAGCAGGCTACTTATACATAGATAAATAGCCTTAAAGCAAAGCCCGTTAATAATAACTAACGCCGCTAGTTATATTATTTAATTAACAATATGGCTCGATTGTTTTAGCAGTTGGCTTTTAAGTCAAGGCGTGCTTGATGGAGCAATGGCTCAGTGTAGCCACTTGGCTGCTCGCGACCTTTAAACACCAAATCACAAGCCGCTTTAAAGGCATACGAGTTATCGAAGTCATTTGCCATGGTCTGATAGCCATTATCGTCAGCATTTTGCTCATCGACGACTTTTGCCATGCGTTTCATGGTATCCATCACTTGTTGCTCACTGATGACCCCATGATGTAGCCAGTTGGCGATATGCTGGCTTGAGATACGCAATGTCGCACGGTCTTCCATTAGACCCACATCATTAATATCAGGTACTTTAGAGCAACCAACGCCTTGGTTTACCCAGCGTACGACATAACCTAAGATGCCTTGAGCATTATTATCAAGCTCTTGCTGCTTCTCTTCTTCCGTCCAGTTGGTATTTTTTGCCAATGGAATGGTCAAGATGTCATCTAAGCTGGCACGCTCGCGTGATTTTAGCTTGTCTTGCACCTCAGCGACATTCACTTGATGATAATGCATGCTGTGTAAGGTGGCGCCCGTTGGTGATGGTACCCACGCTGTGCTAGCGCCCGCTTGTGGATGCGCGGCTTTGGTTTCCATCATCTCTTTCATCTCATCAGGCTTCGCCCACATGCCTTTACCAATCTGAGCGTGACCTTGTAGACCCGTCTCTAAACCGATATCGACGTTCCACTGCTCATAAGCTGGCTGCCATGCTTCTGACTTCATATCGCCTTTACGTACGAAAGGTCCGGCGTTCATGCTGGTATGCATCTCATCACCAGTACGGTCTAAGAAGCCGGTATTAATAAAGATAACGCGCTCTTTGGCTTGGCGAATCGCTTCTTTTAGGTTGACCGTCATCCGGCGCTCTTCGTCCATAATACCGATTTTAAGGGTATTACGTTCTAAGCCCAATAAGTCTTCTGAGGCATTAAACAAGTCGTTCGCCATTTTGACTTCTTCAGGACCATGCATTTTTGGTTTAACGATATACATCGAACCTTTACGCGAGTTTGATAGCTGGTTGTTACCTTTTAAATCATTTAAAGACAATAGCGGTGTAATCAAACCATCCATCAAGCCTTCAAAAATCTCTTCTTGACCATTACCCAAATCGACTAAGATCGCAGGGTTTTGCATCAAATGCCCAACGTTACGAATTAGCAATAATGAGCGACCTGGTAAGGTAAGGGTGTCGCCATCTGGCGTAGTATATTCGCGGTCTGGGTTTTGTTTACGCGTACGGGTTTTGCCGCCTTTTTCAAAGGTTTCTTGCAAATCGCCATTCATCAAACCAAACCAGTTGCGATAGACTTCCACTTTTTCTTCAGCATCGACCGCAGCGATTGAATCTTCACAATCTTGAATTGCTGTAATGGCTGATTCTAATAGCACGTCTTTAATACTGGCTGGATCGTCTTTACCAACTGGATGGCTGCCATCGATTTGAATTTCAGCGTGTAAGTTATTATTCTTTAATAAGATACCGGTTGGGCTTGCTGCATCACCGACAAAACCTGCAAACTGAGTAGCATCTTTTAGCTCAGTGCTGCTATCACCTTGTAGCACTTCAAGCTTGCCATCGACCACTTTAAAACCAGTGGCATCGTTGTATGAACCTGATGCTAACGCAAAGTTTTCATCCAAGAATTTTTTGGCATACGCCACGACAGCAGCGCCGCGAGTTGGGTTGTAGCCACCTTTTGCTTCTTGACCATTTTCATCGCTGATCACGTCTGTGCCGTACAAAGCATCATACAAGCTGCCCCAACGAGCATTGGTCGCGTTCAATGCATAGCGCGCGTTACGTACGGGTACGACTAACTGCGGTCCTGCGATATGGGCAATCTCGTCATCGACGTTTTGGGTGCTAACTTTGAAATCATCACCTTCTGGTAACAGATAGCCAATTTCTTGTAAAAATGCTTTATAAGTAGGATAGTCAATGTCGCCGTCTTTGGCAGGATTGTCTAGATGCCATTGATCAATCTGGGCTTGGATTTTGTCACGGGTCGCAAGCAGCGCTTTATTACGCGGCGTAAACTCCTTAATGACCTTTTCAAAACCTGACCAATAACTGTCTGAATCCACACCGACTTTCGGCAGCACTTCGTTTTCAATAAAATCGAACATCTGCTTATCGATGGCAAGAATGCCCTTCTGAATACGATTGGCGTTAGAAGACTGGCTCATATTGTTATCCTTATCTGTTCGTGAAGTGTGTTAATCCCGGGTTACTACTATCGCAGTTAAGATCTAAGTTGCTACTATTTAGACCAGCTTTGAGCAAATACTAAGGTGATAAACCTTACTTTTTGCGATAGCATTGATAGTTGATATAATGCTGAGTATCAACTACTCACTAGCAATCAATAGTAAGACAGAATGTCCCAAAAGCAAAATCTCATCCTACTATCAAATAATGAAATAAACAAGGAAACATCATTCAGCAAGTAAATACTTAGGCTGTAGATAAATGATACCCTATAAGACGTATGGCTTTAGATGCTATAAACGCCTTATTTAAGCACAATGATGGAAACGATGGATAAACTGTAAGTAATCATTACCATAGTAATTTATGCTTAACGGTTATCTATTAAGCTAAGGCGTTTAAAAGTATCAAACACGTCAAATGATCCATTATTCCAGATGCTATTAAAGATATTTGCCGCTATATAGTCAGTTCAATATAGAAAAGGCACGTTAAAAATAGCCTGCTGCTGGGATAAGTTTTTCTTGCTTGCTGTGCGCTTCGCACTTTTCGATGCTTCGCAAAATTTATCCCAACAGCCATGTATTCTTTTTAAGTTGAATCGACTATAGCAGACTTATTTATTTTCAGACCTTTTTATCATGATTCAATAAATGCTGTTTTACAACTACTCAATAAAGTCCAATAAAACTATGACTATCAATACACAAAACCTTGCAACTTTAACCCAAGAAAATGGCGCTCAAGAAGAAAATAATCAAGAAGACAGCGTCGATATTGCGCAATTACGAACGCCTATAAAGGTCGATTTATCCCCTATTTATGAGTTTTTGGGTACGCGAACCACACAAGCGTGGGTAAATGCCGCCATTGCTGACTTGCCATTAATCATTCAAGATCATGCCAATTGTGAAAAAAAAGCGGCTGGTACAGCAATGAACTTATTATTTCGCTATGAGTTTTCTTATGATTTACAGCGCAAACTGGCGCAGTTGATACGCGAGGAGATGCTGCATTATGAGCAGGTGCTCGGCATCATGAATGAGCGCGGGCAAGCGTGGCAATATCTAAGTGCCGGACGTTATGCTAAAGGTATGCTGAAACATAAACGTACCTACGAGCCAGCAGCGATGATAGATGTATTGATTATCGGAGCATTTATTGAAGCGCGCTCTTGTGAGCGTTTTGCTGCATTGGCTGAAGTCATCAACGATGAGCGTTTGGCGAAATATTATCGCTACTTACTTAAATCAGAAAGCCGTCATTTTGAAGATTATCTGGCATTGGCGCAGTCATTGTCAGAGGATAATATCGACGAGCGCGTGGCGTTTTTTAAAGCGGTAGAAGCGGAGCTGATATCGAGCCCAGATACTGAGCTGCGTTTTCATAGCGGTGAACCGGCTTAATTATAGAATCTGTGCCATATCTTAATGGCTAGGATTTTAACCATTCTAAAAGGCGGTTTAAAAAGAAAAAGGTGCAATAATTAGCGAAATGAGAATCGGCTAATTATTGCACCTTTTGGCTTTATACTTCTTCACTTCACACTGTCTAAGTGTCTACTTTCTTAGCATACTGTCTAAAACTGTTATTTATCGCTCTCCATTAAAGCGCTGTCGTATTCTTTATGACTTTTTCCGACATGATGCGGATCATGGTCATCCGTTAACCTTGCTGCTTCTGCTGGATTGGCTGTTTGCAATGCATCATCAGCAACAATCCCATTATTGTCATCGGCATCTTTAAGCAGCATATCATCATTTAAATGAGCCGTTTTTAAATTACTCGTTTCCGCATCCCTATCATCTGGCATATTCATGGTAATTCCTTTTCTAACCTTGTTAGCATCACTAGTATATAAAGTAGTATATAAACGGCTATCTAAACGAAAAACAGTGTGCACCTTAACGTCTAGCGCCTCATTACCCTGATACTAAAACCTAAGTCTTAGAAGTCTTTTTCATCAGGATTTAGCACGCGAGTTTGAGCATTATCAATGTTTGCATAACGGTTTAAGTCATTGATACCTGCACTTTTAGCCGCATCACCAACCATCGTATGCTCATTGATACCTTCGTCAAATGCACTGCCCTCTTGGTCACGGCGATCTGGCTGACGTGCAGGATTGTCATTATCGTTGACGTGTTCTGAATTAATCACGCCTTCTTTAAAGGTATCTGTCCCTTTATTTTCAGTAATGCTATTGTCAATTTCAGTATGAGCATTAGGTGTATGATTATTAGTACGATTAACATCAGCGTCGTCTAGACGCGTCTTGGTTAAAGCGGGATCTTTGGTTTGCATATCTTCATTTTGCATCATGGTATCCTTATCATGGGTAATTATTATCATCTTCTGATCATATTAGATTATTGCGATTATCGTTATTATTATTGATCATTGAATTTCTAATACTGCTTACTTATTTGTAAATTAAACAACGGCTTAACGCGATTCATTACCTTTTTTCGATAAATCATAAGCGTTTAAATCCGCGACATTTTTACCGCCTGCTGGCAAGTCCTCTTCTTTACGAGGGTCGGAATATATCTCGTCCGTTTCCTGTGATTCCTGCTGTGGTCCATCGATATTAGGCTCATGTTTACGACCTTCATAACTGTCTTGGGCATTGTCTGGATGTAAGGCTGCTGGATCACGAACGGGTACCGCTTCTTCATGGTTTGGATGGGTATTAGTTGGCATGGCGCGTCCCTCGCATTTATGGTTTAGAGCATTATTTATTTTTTATGCAGTAATAAATATGCTCATTGCTACTAATTTCTTTGTGGTACTGGTTGCTTTTTAGATAAATTAAAATCACTTATCAGTACGCAAATCATCATCAATAAAAGAAGTCTGTTCTTCTTTACTCAATTCTTCCGGCACATCGACTTCTTTATTGTCGGCTAGGTTTTTTTCGATTTGCTGACTATCGGCTTGCTCTGCTGCTTTTTTAATATCTGAGGTATCGTTCTTGGTATTGCTCATGATTCATTCCTATTTTTTATAATTGAGGTATCAGTAATAAAGCCTGTATCAATTATAGGAAGAACTCTCAATCGCTAACCAGTGCACTGCGGTATCAATGTGTGAATAAATGTGAGGTTACCAGACAGTTTGTAACGCATGTGTCATCTTTATACTTATCATCATTCTCAATAGAGATTATTAACACGAAAAAGCCAAGCGTAGGCTAAATCCACGCTTGGCTTTGATTTAGGATATTTTGATTAAGAATGTTAAAGGTCAATACTACCTAGGTTCACCCAAGATAGCAGTAAGCAACGCTAATAAAAGCAGATTAACTAAAAACTGACTATTAAAGCCATTTCGCTAAACTGACTCGCCCACACGGTTGATGACTTTTAACAAATAATCTTGCGCGATATGCGGCAGCTCACCTGCAGTAGGTTCAATCTGCTGCCAAACGCCATTACCGTCAAGTGTCCACGCTTGCACATTGTCTTTCAGGTAGTTTAATAACCCATCTTCATAAATCTGTTTAAAGAGCTTCTTATCCTCAATGGGAAATGCCACCTCGACGCGATGGAATAAATTGCGATCCATCCAATCGGCACTGCCGCAATATAAGCGCTCATCCCCATCGTTATGGAAATAATAAATACGCGTATGCTCCAAAAAACGCCCGATAACAGAACGCACAGTGATATTTTCAGACAACCCTTTTACTTGCGGGCGCAGGCAACACATTGAGCGCAAAATTAGCTCAATTTTAACCCCTGCTTGTGACGCATCATATAATTTATCAATCAGGCGACGTTCGGTCAGCGCATTAACCTTAACCATGATATGAGCGCGCTTGCCTGCTTTCGCATGGGCAATTTCATCATCGATAAAGCTCATTAGCTTTTCATGCAATGTAAAGGGTGCATGCAGGAGCTTTTTCAAATTGGCAGGTTTGCCCATTCCCGTCAGCTCTTGGAAAATTTTATGCACATCTTCTGAGATATCGGGGTCGGCGCTAAATAAACCATAATCGGTATAAACTTTTGCATTAGCCGCGTGATAATTACCAGTGCCTAGATGCACATAACGACGGATTTTATCGTCTTCACGGCGAATGATAAGCATCAGTTTGGCATGAGTCTTGTAGCCAACAATACCGTAAACGACCACCGCGCCAGCTTCTTGCAAATAATTGGCAACCGCGATATTAGACGCTTCATCAAAGCGGGCGCGTAACTCAATCACTGCCGTGACTTCTTTACCATGACGCGCTGCTGCCGCTAGGGCTTTGACGATTTCTGAATTGGTACCTGAACGATATAGCGTTTGCTTAATGGCCAATACTTTTGGGTCGCTTGCCGCTTGCCACAACAGATTGATAATCGGTGAAAAGGCATGAAACGGATGATGAACCAAGACATCGCCTTTACGCATCGCCGCAAACATGCTGGTCGCTTTATCGAGCTTATCGACTTCACGACGAAACGGTTTGGGTACGACATAAGTAAAAGGCTGATAACGTAGTGCTGGAATATTAAAGTCAAACAGCAAGCGCGTTAAGTTCACCGGTCCATTAACGCGGTACAATTGATTGTCATGCAGCTCAAACTCATTGAGCAAATAATCACTAATGGGCGTTGGACAATCGGTGGTGACTTCTAAACGCACCTTGTCACCAAAGCGGCGGTTTTCAAGCTCGCCTTCTAATGCCTTGGCAATATCATCGACGTCGTCTGCCAAGTCCAAATCTGCATTGCGTGTCAATCTAAACTGATGGCAACCCGTGACATTCATCCCAGGGAATAGCTCACCAATATGTTCATGAATCACGGCTGATAGCATCACATGATGCTCTTTACCACCTGTCAGCTCATCAGGCAGACGAATCACGCGCGGCAAGCTGCGCGGCGCTGGCACAATCGCCAAATTGATATCGCGACCAAAGGCATCTTTGCCTTCTAAGGTAGCGATAAAGTTTAAGCTTTTATTCACTAAACGTGGAAATGGATGCGCAGGGTCAATACTGATAGGTGTTAATACTGGTGATACTTGCTCGGTGAAATAGCGCTTCATCCACGCCGATTGCTCGCTATTTAACTCGTCCCGTTTTAGATAACGAATATCTTCTTTGGCAAGTGCTGGCAGGATATCTTCATTTAAAATACGGTATTGCTCAGCGATGGCAGCGTGAGTGATAACGGATATCTCTTCTAATACTTCGCTTGGGCGCATACCGTGGACACTGGTCGATACATCACCCAGATTAAGCTTTTGCATGATACCGGCGACGCGAATCTCAAAGAACTCATCGATGTTAGATGAAAAAATAATTAAGAAAAATAACCGCTCTAATAAAGGATGACGCGAACTTGCTGCCTGCGCTAAAACCCGCAAATGAAACTGTAGTAATGACAAGTCGCGATTGATATAGCTGCTCGGCGAATAGCTGCCATCTTCTGAACGTTGCCAATCAATGTCAGTCAAGCTCTCAGTTAAGCCCTCAGTTAAACTGTTAGTCGCACTATCGGTTAAAATATCAGTCGAGTGTTCATTCACTTCATTGTCACTCACTTCAATAAGGCTTGTGCTTACTTCATTGTCAGTTTTTATACTCATAGCAACACTGTCATTAACTTCATGCTTATTATCTATCTCTGCCATCTTCCCACTCCTTTAGCGTTAACGATACGCCATCATCTTTTATTTTTATACTCAAACACGGTTCAGAAGTTTTTATACTAATTTTTTTAGAGCGGCTAATTTTACATCCTATAACATAGCACAATTAGTCTTACTGCCATTTAAAATCACTAACAGTTTAAGCGAGCAAGCTACGCCGATTGTGGCAAGACGGCATTTTTCATCCGTTTTTTAATGATGCGTTGTTTGTTACGCAAGCGTTTGTCGCTTTGATGACTTTCATAGTATTTCGGATTGGTCAGCATGGCGATGAGTAAAGCAGATTCGTCACGGTTTAGGTTGGCAGCTGACTTATCAAAATAATGATGGGCGGCGGCATCGATACCGTAAATGCCATTGCCAAACTCCGCCACATTGAGATAAGCGGTCAAAATGCGCTGCTTATCCCACAAAGTTTCTATCATTACAGTGATAATCGCTTCCTCAGCTTTACGGCTATAAGAGCGATGCGAAGTGAGAAACAAGTTTTTAGCCAATTGCTGGGTGATCGTTGAGCCGCCCGCTGACATTTTTCCAGTTTCTTCGTTCTTTTTCTGTGCCGCCTTAATGCCTTTCATATCAAAGCCATTATGCTGGCTAAACGTCGAATCCTCACTGACAATCGCCGCTTGTTTGGCAGATTTGGCAATGGCGTCATACTCAGCCCACGTCTGGGTGACCGTGCCGCCCGTTAAACGATGGGTCAGCATAAACATACTGTTATTAATCGGCTGGGTTTTCCAAATCAACAGTAACCCTGCGACCAATATATGGAATGCCACGACCAACAACATGAATGCCAATAATAAACGTTTGATAAATTTGCCAAAACTTGTCATGCGTGCGATATCCGAGTGGTGAAAAAATAGTCATATAAAAAGCGGCCATCTATAAATGGCGCGCTATAAACGGCAAGCTATCAATAAGATGCTAATAATGCGCAATGATAAATAGCAGGTCATCTTACCTAATCTCACAATCGCTGTCATTATTTACCCCATTTCTTTATCATGTAAATAGTGTTAAATGACATGAATGACTTTGCTTAAATTACGGAAGATAAATACTTAGCATTAGACATTATAAACAGACGTTAGAAGCAAATATCTTAAAAGGTAGCAACTATCAAAAATAGAAATCAGTATAAGAGTAAAAATATGGATAATGATAATGGCAATTATAATACGATACCAACACTACGGGCACGTATGATTGCCGCCAACCCCAACCTTGGTACGGCTGAAAATCAGGATCAATGGTGGCTACTCGGCACATCTGGCTGTCATCTTTGTGACGTCGCTGAGCAGTTGCTCACCCAATTTCAAACGGTGCAGCCGATAAGCTATCAGTATGTTGATATTGCCGATTTTGATGAGGCGCTTATGATGGAGTTTGCTACCACGATTCCTGTGATATTGACGCCATCAAAACGCTTGAATTATCCGTTTTCAGTGTTGGATTTGCAGCAATTATTAGTAGCGTCATAAAGCACTTTTTATAAAGTGGTCTTTATAAAGCAGCCAGCATAAGAGCGCTATTATAAAACAATCATAATAATGAGAAACCTATGAAAGATTTAAAAAAAATAACGGAAATTGAGGATTTGCGCCGTGTTGCCGAGCGTAAAGTACCACGCATGTTTTATGATTATGTCGATTCGGGCTCATGGACTGAGACCACTTATCGCAACAATGAAACCGACTTTGACCGTATTAAATTGCGCCAAAGGGTTCTGGTCAATATGGAAGGGCGCTCGCTTGCCACTGATATGTTGGGCTCAAAAGTCAAAATGCCCGTTGCTATCGCACCAACTGGCTTTACCGGTATGATGTGGGCCGATGGCGAGATTCACGCTGCACGGGCAGCGGAGAAATTTGGCGTGCCCTTTTCGCTTTCGACCATGAGTATCTGCTCTATCGAAGATGTGGCAGAAAATACCAGTGCGCCGTTTTGGTTTCAGCTATATGTGATGCGCGACCAAGAGTTTATGGCAAACCTGATTCGCCGTGCTAAGGCGGCCAATTGTTCCGCGCTTATCTTAACCGCGGATTTACAAGTGCTCGGACAGCGCCATAAAGATATCAAAAACGGTCTATCAGCGCCGCCAAAGCCTACCCTTGGCAATATATTAAACCTCATGACCAAGCCGCAATGGTGCATGAATATGCTCGGCACCAAACGTCATAGCTTTGGCAATATTGTCGGTCATGCCAAAAACGTCGAGGATATATCATCGCTCTCGGCATGGACGGCTGAACAGTTTGACCCGGCGCTGAGCTGGGATGATGTCGCGCGCATTAAAGATATGTGGGGCGGCAAGCTGATTATAAAAGGTATCATGGAACCTGAAGACGCCATCTTGGCTGCCCGTAGCGGTGCCGATGCGTTAGTCGTCTCAAACCATGGCGGCCGTCAGCTTGATGGGGCGCTGTCTTCCATTGCCGCGCTTGCTGATATCGTGCAAGCGGTACGAGCGGAAAATAGTAATATTGAGATTTGGCTCGATAGTGGTATTCGCTCCGGTCAAGATGTGCTCAAAGCGTTGGCTGTAGGCGCCAATGGTACAATGATTGGTCGCGCGTTTTTATATGGGCTTGGCGCTTACGGCGAAGATGGCGTGCGCCGTGCGCTAGAGCTCATTTATAACGAGTGTGATATCAGCATGGCGTTTTGCGGTCATACCGATATCAATCAAGTAACGGATGACATTTTGGTCAAAGGCACTTATGAGAATCTTAAAACTCATGCTTATTAAAAAGCTAGTCCTTATTAAAAAACCCAACTTTATTAAATATTGATATATTCAGTTCGATGTAAAAAGGATATGCTCAAAATAGCGTCCCGCTAGAATAAATTTTCCTTGCTTGCTGTGTGCTCCGCACTCCAGAGGCTTCGAAAAATTTATTATAGCAACCCTATATCGTTTTGAAGTTGAATCGACTATAACCCACTTATGGGTGACACGCCCTAACCCTAGCCTTTATACTCTACTCATCACTTTTTATTGATAGTTTGCGTTTATGACCATTCAACAATTATTAAAAACCGCGCCCGTCACCACTTTGCTATTAGTCAGCTTTATCGGGCTATTTATCATGCAGGTGCTGAGCGGCGTCGATGCCAATAATCCATCGACTGAAGCATTGCTGAAATGGGGTGCCAATGCCTTGCCTTATACCATGGACAGTGAACCATGGCGCTTGGCAAGTAGTGCCTTTTTGCATATCGGTCTGATGCATTTATTGTTTAATGGTTTTGCCATGTATTTCTTTGGGCAAATCGCCGAGCCGATGTTTGGTTCAGCGAAGTTTTTGGCGTTATTTTTACTCGCCGCAATCGGTGGCAACCTACTGAACAACCATATTACGTGGCAAGGCATCTTAGATGGCACTGGACAACCGGGCATATCTGCGGGCGCGTCTGGCGGTATCATGGGTATCGGTGCCGCGCTATTGATAGCCGCACTGTTTAAAATATCAGTCAATGGTATGGTGCTCAATCTGAAAAGCCTAATCATTATTATGGGCATCAATTTGGTATATGGCTTTGCCGTACCGGGTATTGATAATGCCGGTCATATTGGCGGCGCGGTCACGGGATTGGTGATTGCATTGGCGTTTGCCATTGCCTACCGTCAGCGGTTGGCTGCTACGCTACAGAATGTACCTAGCGCAGCTCAAGACATTTATCAAACGACGTATATCAATTCTCCAGCAAGTAGCAACACGGACTTTTCTGCCCCTACTTCTACCCACGCTCCTCGCTTTGATAATGAGGGTAATTTTGATAATAACAGCAGTTTTAATCATGACTCTGCTGTAAACTTACCTATAAATGTGAATGCTAATCACGCAAGCCTTAATCACAGCAAAATTAACGAACAACAAACAGCGACCAAATCGACGCTTATTTGGCAATTGCTACCGTGGCTGGTCATGCTGCTGATCAGTATTGGTTTTATATGGTGGTGGCAAGATATTCATCAGCAAATATTACAAGTGCTAGCAGCCATTGAGTAAAATGCCAGACTTATTTATTATTCTATTTATCGACTCTGTTTTTACCATTTATCCCACCCACTTATGAGAGCAAATCATGTTTAAATCATCAGCGCTATCGAAACCGTTGACGCGCACTGTCCTTAGCGCATTGACCGCCACTGCCCTATTTAGTGTCGCCAGCATCTCTAATGCCGCACTGTTTAAAAACAACTTACCGACTGATAAAGATGCCATTTTAAGCGTCGGCGTCAACGTCATGGCAGTCAAGTCAGCTTATGATTTGGAAGACAGCACCGACATAAAAGTATTGCCGGGTGTGTTTTATGATAACAACAGAATCTATGCACGCGGTGCGCAAGCGGGTGCTTATATCATCAATGATGGCACCAATCAGCTAGCCGCTTATGCTCAGCTCGATGGCAGTGAATTCGATCCTGATGATGCGACTGGCGCGCTGCAAGGTCTGGATAAACGTAAGGCTTCAGCCGCTGCCGGTCTATCGTATCTACGTCGTACGCCTGTGGGCGGTTTCCGCCTGCAAGTCGCGACTGACGTTTTAGATAATAGTGGCGGCAATACGGCGCGCTTGACCTACCTTGCCAAAATCACTAAAGACAAGCTGACGGTCTATCCAAGCATTGGCTTTGAATATCATGATGCTGACTACAATAACTATTATTATGGCGTTAGTGCGCAAGAGTTTGCAAATACAGGCGTCACTGCTTATGAGTCAAATAATAGCTTAAACCCTTATATCAATATCAGTGCCAACTATGATTTCAATGAGCGCTGGGCAGGATTTGCCAATCAAAGCTTAAGCTATCTGCCAAATGAGCAATACGATAGCCCGATGGTTGACTCGCGTACGGATGCAACAACGACGCTAGGACTTTTGTATAAGTTTTAGCATTTTGAAAGTGTGATAAGAAAAGCCGAGCATTTTGCTTGGCTTTTTTATTGTGTTAATTCGTTGATATGAGACACTAGCCTATCATATAAATTCCAGATTTGATTTTATATACAGGATTGCACCATTATGCTCCACGCTACTCTCTGGGTGATTGGAGCACTCACCTCATTTTGTTTAATGGCCATTGGTGCTCGTGAGCTAAATAGTCAAATTGGTATTTTTCAGATTTTATTCTTCCGAAGTATCGTAGGCTTGCTAGTATTATTGCCAATAATGTTTTTATCAAAAAAGAGCAACTCTTTATTACCCAAGCGTATTAAATTACACTTAGTGAGAAACTTATTTCATTTCGCGGGACAATATGGCTGGTTCTTAGGCATAGGACTACTGCCATTAGCGACCGTTTTTGCTATTGAATTTACCGTGCCCCTTTGGACGATAATCATCTCGTATTTCTTCTTAAAAGAGTCTATAACTGTAAGAAAGGTTATTGCCGTATTACTAGGCATTCTAGGCGTAATAGTCATCGTACAGCCAAGCTTAGAGGTAGCCCGTTATGGGTCATTAATGGTTTTGGGTGCGGCTATTTGCTATGCCTTTTCCCATGTGGCCACAAAATCGTTATCCAATACTGAAAACCCAATCAGCATCATTTTTATGATGTGTTTAATACAAGCCCCTCTGGGACTACTTTTATTTATAGAAGGGTGGACAACGCCAGCAGGTATTCAGTGGCTATGGCTCGTCATTATAGGTGTCACGGCGCTATCGGCACATTATTGTATGACTAAAGCCATGCAACATGCAGAGGTCACATTCGTGGTCACTATGGATATGTTCAGATTACCGCTCATCTCACTCATTGGCGTACTCTTATATGCTGAGCACTTTAGCGTGGCTTTGATACTTGGTATGCTGCTAATAGTCGCTGGTAATTCGGTAAATATCTATGGTAAGGAAAATAGGCCTTGAAATCCTGTAGACCAGCTTCATATATATAGTAGGCAAGATACACTGTAAACTATCAAACATGAGGAGACTGTTATGAGTCAGTTAATCACACGCAATTCTATCTTTGACAACTTCTTTGATGATATGGCACCTAGCTTTTTGATGCGTCCCCTACATGGTGATGCACTACCTAGCGCCAACCAAATCAAGATTGATGTCAACGAAAAAGACAATAAGTTTTACGTCAATGCTGAGATTCCTGGCGTCGCTAAAGAAGACATTGATTTATCCATTACTGGAGATATTGTCTCTATTAGCGCAGAAATCGAACAAAAAGACGAGCAAAAAGAAGGCAATAAGATACTACGCAGTGAGCGTTACTTTGGCTCAGTCTCACGTAGCTTCCAGTTGCCAGATAAGGTAAAAGTCGATGAGGCAGAAGCGTCATATGAAAATGGCGTATTGCAGTTGGTACTGCCAAAAGAGACCGGCTCAGATCGTAAGAAGCTTGAAATTAAATAATAACTAACAAGTTTCGATAATAAGCTAAATAAATTGCTTAAATAGCTAAGGGCACATGAGTTTATCATGTGCCCTTTTTTTGCTTACCCTATCATATTTGGCTTAAGCGTATTTAATAGGCTCAATATCATCCAAGAACTGAAGATTATCAGTCTCAACCAAACGCAGCTCATAAGTAGATTGCAGATTTAGCCAAAACTGAGCGCTACCACCAAAATACTTGGCTAAACGCAGGGCAGTATCTGCTGTAATGCTACGCTTCTCACGTATGATTTCATTGATACGTGCAGGTGTGACAGCAAGCTTTATCGCCAATGCATTGGCGCTCATATCGAGCGGTTAAAGAAAGTCTTCTCGTAGTACTTCACCCGGATGAATAAGACACATACCGTTCTTATTCATAGTGTGCTCTCTTCGATATTTTTAATAACATTTTTCATAGAATCAATGATAATCCACGATTTCTACGTTAGTAGCGCCTTGTTCTATCCAAGTAAAGCACAATCGCCATTGCCCATTGATACGAATACTGTGCTGACCTTCTCTGTCACCACGCAAAGCTTCTAATCGGTTGCCGGATGGAGCTTTTAAGTCTTCAAGCATAGTTGCACTATTTAGCAGTAGTAATTTACGCTCTGCAACGTTTTTAATGGCAGACCAAAAAAAAGACCTTGCCGCGTTATGCGACAAGGTCTTTTTTTATAAATTAGCCCTTAACTTGCTACAAACTAGCCTTTAAGCTTTTTGATAGAGGCAACATTACAGCCTTTATAAAGGATTTCACTCTTAGCATTTTGGATATTAGCAGACGATTTATGATAGTTATTTAAACGCAGTGCGCCAGTCATAATACTAAAGTTTTCTTCATCACCAAACACGGTATCAACCATGTCAGAACGACCTAAGTTAATGGGTAAAAATCTTTTTTTGCCATTCAGATTGGCTTCTGCAAAGGTCGGTAGGTTTTGCTTGTTAAAACCATAAGTGACGCTAACTTTCTTGTTGTTTTGGCAAGTATAGTTGACCTGTCTGTGTTTAACAGCGCTATCATAACTCTCGCTTGGCTCCATCACTTGGTCCGAGTAGGCCATGGCAGAACCAGAACCCAACATTGCCATCAAAATACCAGCTGATGATAAAGCGGCAGTTAACTTTTTCATAAATTACCTCAATGATATAAGTAGAATGGTCATAGATAAGAAAAATTATGGACGTTAGCGGCGAACTATTTTTAGTTGGTCTGATTGTTCGCTCTTATTGTCTTTGTCGTGATTTAGAACTGTTATTCACGAGTTCTTATCTATGCGCTCATTATAAGCAAAATTTTTGTTGATGCTGTTATAACTATTGGTTTGCTTGTTGTCTGAGCGTAAGACATTGTTTCTCTCGATGTATGTGCTTCAATTGATAGATAAAAAAAAGACCCTGCGCATCCGTTTATAAAGGATGACAAGGTCTTTTTAAATAACTTACTTCTTAGTGGAACAAATATGACACTGCTACAAGGAATACGGGCGCAAATGGTACCTGTCGTACATTAAGCGAGTCTGACACCGTAGCAGGTCGTTATTTATTTTACGAATTAAGAAGGATGCACCATATCAGCAGGTGTTACCCACTCATCAAACTGCGCTTCAGTTAACAGCTCTAACTCAACGGCAACTTGCTTCAAAGTTTTGTTTTCTTTATAAGCAGTCTTGGCGATTTTTGCTGCGTTTTCATAACCAACATGACGGTTCAATGCGGTGACTAGCATTAACGAGTTATGTAAGAAATCATCGATTTTGTCTTTGACTGGCTCGATACCAACGGCACAATTTTCGTTAAAGCTGTTGCACGCATCACCCAATAGCTTGATAGATTGCAATAGGTTAAAGGCAATCACTGGCTTATAAACGTTAAGCTCAAAGTTACCTGACGCGCCAGCCATGCTGATCGTAACGTCGTTACCCATGACTTGAGCGACAACCATGGTCATTGCTTCTGATTGGGTTGGGTTTACTTTACCCGGCATGATAGATGAGCCTGGCTCATTTTCAGGAATTGTCAACTCGCCTAGACCACAGCGAGGACCTGATGCCAACCAACGTACGTCGTTAGCGATTTTATTTAAGCTACCTGCTAGCGTTTTTAATGCGCCAGAAGCAAATACTTCAGCATCACGAGCCGCTAGTGCTTCAAATTTATTTGGTGAGGTGACAAACGGCAGACCAGTCAAGGTTGATAACTGTTCAGCTGCTTTTACCGCATAATCAGGGTGAGCGTTTAAACCCGTACCAACCGCCGTGCCGCCTAGTGGCAATTCATATAGACCTTGTAGCGCGTTATCAATACGCGTCAATGAATGGTCAAGTTGGCTCACATAACCGCTGAATTCTTGACCTAGGGTCAAAGGTGTGGCGTCTTGCAGATGCGTACGACCAATTTTAACGATGCTATCAAATTCTTTGGCTTTGGCGTCTAGTGTATCGCGCAATGCTTTTACGGCTGGAATTAATAAACCATTTATTTCACGAGCAGCAGCAACGCGAATCGCGGTTGGGAAGCTGTCATTAGTAGACTGTGCATGGTTGACATGGTCATTTGGATGAATCGGCGTGTAGCTGCCGCGCTCATTACCAGCAATCTCATTAGCACGGTTGGCCAATACTTCGTTCATGTTCATGTTTGACTGCGTACCAGAACCAGTCTGCCATACAACCAATGGGAACTGATCCGTTAGACCACCGTTGATGACTTCGTCAGCAGCTTGGACGATTAAGTCGCGCTTATCGCCTTCGATACGCTCAAGGCTCGCATTGGTAATCGCAGCGGCTTTTTTCACTAGCGCCATTGCTTCAATCATCGGACGTGGCAAGGTCTCGCCACCGATTTTAAAGTTCTCGCGGCTACGCTGAGTTTGCGCGCCCCAATAAGCGTCAGCTGGGACTTCCACGTTGCCCATGGTATCTTTTTCGGTACGAGTTGCCTGATTCTGTGTCGACATAACTACCCTCTTTGATGGTTTGTTGTATAGCTGCTTTGAAAAAAGTGCAACACACGCTGCACATAAAGGAAAATACGATGTAAAGTGGCGTTATGATAGCATGACTTATCACAAATTTCTCCAAGTCCGTGAGGCTAACTGATGTCTAAAAACACCAGCCAACAACATTCTGCTACTGCATTATCTGATTCGTTATCTCATCTACCAACTGATGACGCTCACTCTAAAAAGGATGTCAAAATTGCTAACAGCTTAAGCAATCCGCCTAGACGACAATTTACGCGCCAGCGTCGGCAATTAACGGCTGGCGAACGTAGACATTACGCGCGCATGGCAAGCTTGCATTTAATCAAGTTGCAACAGCGCTTACCTCCGCGTGCGCGTATTGGCTTATATTATGATGGCTTTGGTGAGCTGCCCACTCAGCCACTGTTGGACTGGTGTCAACACTTAGGCTATTTACCTTATCTGCCTGTGATTGGTTCACTCGGTCGTACTAGAAATGGTAATGATGATAAACGTTTGCGCTTTGTGCCTATTTATCAGTCGAAACTGCTGAATATACCGACGCGCATTCATAGCTTAGGGATGAAACAAAACCATCACCGCCGATTGCTTTGGGCACACGAATTAGATGTGATTATCTGTCCGCTCGTGGCGGTTGATAAAAATGGTAATCGTATGGGCATGGGTGGTGGCTTTTATGACACGACACTTGGTAAAAGCCATCAGGCAGGGTTAAAAAAGCCGTTAAAAATCGGTTGGTGTTACGACTTTCAAGTCGTTGAGCAATTAGAACGTCAACCATGGGATGTACCATTAAATGGCATAATTACGCCAAGTGGCTTGAGGTGGTTTCGATGAATGATAAAAAAGATTCTATGGATGACAAATCTAGTGCTGATAATGTTGAGGAATATTTGCAAACATTAGGAAATGATGATGCTAGGGAGATGCTCTACTACAGTCAAGAACAAGCCTTTAGCTCTGATGAGCTATCGAGCGTAATCAATGAAGCGCGTTTAAATGAGTTGCTGGCGCAGAGTGATGAGTTTTTAACAAGCTTGAATGGTGAGATTGGAGATTTTGATGAGTAATTTATTAATTTAACATCACTTTACTAAGCTAGCCTTTTTCCAGCTTGCGAATCAAATTTATTATATTATTACGGTCTTCTTCATATTTTTCCTTATCTATAGCAAATACTTCCATATATGGATCGCTTCTTACATAAAACTGTTTGATTAGTACAGGATCATTCTTCGAGTTTCTAGATAGGAGTAACTTCAATCCTTTTATCAACAGCATCACTTCATTCTGAGTAAAATCTTGAGTGCTCATAACGCCTAGCCTGTGTTTAATAGATTAGATTTTATAAAGATTACAGTTAATGAAGGATTAATGAAAGCTATACGATGTACACGGTACATCGTATACAACTACTCACCACTTTATACATGTTAGCAAACTACAACACCATCGCCGCAATCCAACCAAATACCAATAACGGAATATTGTAATGGATAAAGGTCGGCACCACACTGTCTTTGATATGGTCATGCTGACCGTCAACGTTTAGACCAGAGGTTGGTCCAAGCGTTGAATCTGACGCTGGCGAACCGGCATCGCCAAGCGCGCCAGCTGTACCAATAATCGCAACGGTTGCTAAAGGTGAGAACCCTAAAGAGATACATAGTGGTACATAAATCGCCGCCAAAATAGGAATGGTCGAAAAAGACGAACCAATACCCATGGTCACAATCAAGCCAATCAATAGCATAATAAATGCAGCCATCGCTTTATTACCCGCAAACAATGACGCCGCGCCATCAACCAACGGCTGAATCTGTTCGGTCGCTTTCATCACTTCGGCAAAACCTTGGGCGGTAATCATAATAAAGCCAATCATCGCCATGAGCTTGATACCGTCATTAAAAACGGTATCAGCATCACGCCATTTAACCACGCCCGTTGCCATAAAGACGCCAAAACCAAACATTGAGCCTAGCAATAATGAATCAGTATAGAGCTGTACGACAAAGGCGGTAACGATAGCAATTAGCGCTACGATGGTTTTCATTTTGCTTTGCGTTTGTGCGTCGGCTGCTGTCTTGCTTAAAGCATCTTTTTCTACTACCGCATCGCGAGCTTGTTTATCGATGGCTAGCTGCTGATACTGGCGCGGCTTACGATAGCTGATAAATACTGCCACTAGCAAACCAACGAGCATGCCAAGTGCTGGAATCGCCATGGCTTTGGTGACCGAAATATTCGATACATCAATACCGGCCTCACCGACGTTTTTTAGCATAATTTGATTGAGGTAAATATCGCCAAAGCCATAAGGGATAAACATATAAGTGGTCACAAGACCAAAAGTAATCAGACAGGCAATCAGGCGTCTATCGATTTGCATGCGGTTAAAGGCAAGCAATAAAGGCGGTACAAGCAGTGGAATAAAGGCGATATGAATCGGGATTAAGTTTTGGCTAAAGCAGCTCATGGTAACCAAACCGGCAAACAGCATGTATTTAATCATGCCGCTGGTGCCACCGGCATCAATGCGCTTGATGACCGCCCCTGCCAATGACTGCGGCAAGCCCGAATGCGCAATCGCTACTGCAAAAGCACCCAATAAGGCATAAGACAGCGCGATTTGCGCGCCATTACGGATACCTTCTTGAAAGGCATTTAAGGTATCGGTCATGCCAAGACCCGCAATCAACCCACCTGCCAGCGCCCCGATTAATAAACTGAGTACCACGTGTACCCGCGCTAAAGACAGCCCTAGCATGATGACTACCGCTAGTAGCACCGCATTGATGGTCATATTCTCGCCCCTTACCCTATGTTTTGTGGCCCGCTATTGTCACATTGCCGACCTATTTATTTCGCCCTAGCATTTTAACTCACACGTTAATCCATATAGTTGCTATTTGAACGGAGCGGTTAAGACGCGCGTCATTTTACCTGATTTTAGCCATAAAGCCCACGCGCAAAACCTAGCAGACATCAGCGACAATGCAAATAAAGGCGCAATATTCTCCTTGCGGTTGGTCATATAGCCTTGCAATTTCATTTAGCAGCACCATTTATCTAAACATGAACCACTAACTTGACTTTACAAGTCTGGTGAACGAGGAAGAATATATGAGTGAACATAAAATTGCCCAAGACAATATCGACATCGATGTCGACGTTTCATCTAACGTTTCTGATGATAACGCGCTAAATATCTCATCTGACGATATGTTGGAAAACGAGTCGGCGTCTGAAACGGTTAAAAACGAAACTGTCGAAGACAATGAGAGTAAAGACAGCGATTCTGAAGACATTAAAGCTAAAGACGCTGAAGAAAACTATCTACCGCTACTGGCATTACGCGATGTGGTTGTCTATCCGCATATGCAGATTGCTTTGTTCGTCGGTCGCGCGCCCTCAGTAAAAGCCGTGGAATTGGCACAAGCCGAATACGGCAATAAAGTATTGGTCGTGGCGCAAAAAGACTCGCTAACCGAAGATATTGATCAAGATAACTTGTATCAGTACGGAACTGTGTGCCGCATCGTCAGCACCATGCCGCATGATAGCGATGAAAATTGCATCAAAGTATTGATTGAAGGTCAATACCGCGCGCGCGTCAATAACATTGAAAATCATGACGAGCTATTGATGGCAAGCTTTGACCGTGCTGACCTCGATGTCAGTATGGATGAGAGCCAGCAAAAAAACACCATCCAAGCTTTAACGACGTTGTTTGAAGGCTATGCCGACGCCCGTCTACGTAATGCTCGTGAGCTAACTCGTGTGGCAAAACGCATCGATGATTTGCTTGAATTAGTCTATTTCATCTCAACCCGCGTGTCGATGGATTTGGATATTAAGCAATCGTTTTTAGAAGAAGACGATATCAAAACCCACATCAATACCTTGACCGAGTACTTAGTGAAGCAAAGCGCTGAGCAAAATATCGAGCAAGATATCCAAGATGCGGTTCGTCAGCAAATGGAAGACAACCAGCGTGAGTACTTCTTAAACGAGAAAATGAAAGCCATCAAGAATGAGCTGTCAGATATGAATGACGGTGCGTTCGATGGTGAAGATGACGTGGCTGAGCTTGAACAACGCCTAGAAGATGCTGACTTGCCAGAAGATGTGCGCAAAAAAGCGGAACAAGAGCTGAAGAAACTCAAAATGATGCCACCTGCATCGAGTGAATCGTCAGTGGTGCGCAACTATATTGAGTGGATTTTGGATACGCCGTGGAATGCGACGACCAAAGTTTCCATTAATTTAGATAAAGCCAAAACCGTCTTAGACGAAGACCATTATGGTTTACAAGATGTAAAAGACCGCATCTTAGAATACCTCGCCGTACAGTCGCGGGTGAAAAAACTGCGCGGGCCGATTCTTTGTTTAGTCGGTCCTCCGGGTGTTGGTAAAACCTCATTAGGTGAATCGATTGCGCGCGCAACGGGTCGTAAGTTTGTACGTATGGCGCTTGGCGGCGTACGTGATGAAGCGGAAATCCGTGGTCATCGCCGTACTTATATCGGCGCGATGCCGGGTAAAATCGTGCAGTCATTGGCAAAAGTCGAAGTTAAAAACCCGCTATTCTTATTAGATGAAATCGATAAAATGGCGCAAGACTTCCGCGGTGATCCAGCGTCAGCGTTGCTTGAAGTGCTCGATCCATCACAGAACGATACCTTTAACGACCATTATTTAGATATGGACTTAGATTTATCGCAAGTGATGTTTATCTGTACCGCCAACAGCATGGATATCCCGCCTGCCCTGCTTGACCGTATGGAAGTCATTCGTCTACCGGGCTATACCGAAGAAGAAAAGGTCAATATTGCGCAGAAATATCTTGTGCCAAAAGCGATTAAAAATAATGGCCTTAAAGAAGGTGAAATTGAGATTGTAGAAGCGGCATTGCATAGCATCGTGCGTAGCTATACCCGTGAAGCCGGTGTGCGTAACCTTGAGCGTGAAGTCAATAAAATCTGCCGTAAAGTCGTTCGCGGTTCGGTTGAAACCCATGGCGCACGCGCTCCGAAGAAAGCAGAACGTCAGCTAATCGTGGTCGATGACAAAAACATCGATGACTATCTAGGTGTACATCAGTACGATTATGGTCTGGCGGAAGAAGAGCCTGAGATTGGTCGTATTACGGGCCTTGCTTGGACACAAGTCGGTGGCGAGCTATTAACCATCGAAGCGGTGGCGATGAAAGGTAAAGGCGAGCTAAGCTTTACCGGTTCACTCGGCGATGTCATGAAAGAGTCGATTCGTGCAGCAATGAGCGTGGTCCGTGCTCGCGGTGATAGCTTAGGGATTGATTACGAGACCTTTAAAACCACTGACGTCCACGTGCATATGCCAGAAGGCGCGACCCCGAAAGACGGTCCATCTGCTGGTGGTGCGCTCACGACAGCGCTGGTCTCTGCCTTAACTGGCATTGCCATTCGTCCAGATATTGCGATGACAGGCGAGATTACCTTACGCGGTAAAATCCTACGCATCGGTGGTCTGAAAGAGAAGCTACTTGCTGCGCATCGCGGTGGTATCAAGCATGTGTTGATTCCAGCGACCAACGAGCGTGACTTGGCTGATATCCCCGATAACGTCAAAGCTGGACTGACCATTCAACCAGTGGCTACGATTGATGAGATATTAAAAGTAGCATTGGTCAGTATGCCAGTGCCGCTTAAGCCTGCTAAAGTGACGGTTGATAAAACCTCAAGCAAAGCGCTGCATAACTAATCTGATTAGTTACTAATCCAGCCTTACAAATTAAAAAGCCGCTCATCGTCATGATGGGCGGCTTTTTTTGGTAATAATAAAAAACAATCTGGTTAAGACCCTGTGCTATATTTTAGACAAATGTTTATTTGGTAATAGCCATAATGTTAAACCACCTGATTTTAAACCGCTTAACTCTATCCTTATTGCTCGCTATCTCTTTTCCGGCAGCGCTAATAGGTTGTCAGTCCACACCTATTAAAAGCCCTCAACAAACGGATACAGTAGATAATACAACCGTCAACACCATCCACCCTACTGACAAGGCTGTCATAAGTGAATCACAAGTAATGCAATGGGTAGCTCACTATGACTGGCAATTGGCGCAAGTAATTAATCAAAACGGTAACATAGTCGACATCGAAAATTTTGCACCGATTACCTTAGCAATAGAACCCAGTGCAGTCAGATTTTATCAAGGCTGTGAACAGTATATGATGGATTTTCAGTCGATGTCCGCGCCGCCTTATCCCTATTATTCTCATCTTGCCAAAGTTCCAGCGAACTGTAACGATGACAATGACAATGACAATGACAATGCCCTTGATAATAAAACTGTGATTACAGAGGATAATAGTATTCAATCGTTATTTGTTAAGTACGCACCTGTTAGGCTTAATTTTGAGTTATTGCCAACTTCGCATTTAACATCAGAATCAGCGCCAGTCGCCATACAAGCTGCCCCTAAACGTTTGGCACTTAATATCGAAAACGGTAATCGCTTAATTTTTATAGGTTCACCTAAAGCATTAGCTGCTCCCACTGGATTGCCCATTACTAACGAGTTATTGGAGCGCTACGATTGGCAGCTGGTCAGCGCCGTCAGTAATACTTATGAGGCAAAAGGGGAATTAACTAGAAAACCTTTGGGCAATTTTTATCACCCCGATCACCCTATTTCAGCGAGCTTTGAGAGTTGGCCTAACAATCAATACGCATCCTTTAGCTCAGGCTGTAACGGCTCGCGCGCGCCCTATTTTTTACTCAATGATAATACTTTCAAAGTCGGCACTATCATCAGCACTGTAATGGGCTGCGGTGAGACAGGCAATAGAATCGAGTCCGCTTTGTTTGATTTGATGCGTGATAGCAGCAGTCAGCTAACATTAAGCTTACAACCTTCACAGCCAATATCGCCAACAGCAGACAATCAGACCGATATGCCTCGTTATAATTTATTGCAAACGATGGCAACAGGCGAAACCTTAGTATGGCAAAACGAAGTAAAGAAAATACCGTAAACAACTTTCAAACCCATACGATACTTACATTTATTAACCGATTGTTGCGCATTTGATGAATAACTATATCTAACGCTTGGCTATACTGGTTGCGGTATTAGGCAATATTTGAATATCTTAACTAAAACTATAGAAACTCACCATAACGATTAAATATAAATGGAGATAATAATGAAAAAGACGATGCTTGCAAGTGCCCTATTATGTGGTTCAGCGTTGGTAATGACGGGTTGCCAAACCGTCGAAGGTCAAATGCAAACCGGCAATCCACTGAGCCAACCTGCGCTAAAATCTACTATCAATGCAGTCGCTGGTAATAAAAATGAAGTGGGTCAAGTATTCCTACGTCCAGTTGATGGCGGCGTACAAGTCTACGGTAAGCTCATGAACCTGCAACCAGGTAAAACAGTATCACTACACATCCATGAAACGGGTAGCTGTGCTGATATGGGTAAAGCGGCAGGTGGTCACTTCAATCCAGATAATAAACCGCACTCTAACCCTGATGATATGAATGGTCATGCGGGCGACTTGCCGAACTTAACCGCCAATGCCGATGGTGTTGCTACTATCAACTTTGTAAATAAGAAAATCTCCGCTGCTGATGCTGGTAAATATAGTGTTAACCGTTTAGCATTTATCGTGCACAGCGGTGTTGACGACTATACTAGCCAGCCAGCTGGTAATGCAGGCGATCGCGTTGCTTGCGGTATCATCGAAAAGAACTAATCGTATTTAGCCAATAACTTTTAAAGCTCAATACTGTTAGTATTCTTAAAATTGATAGCATAAAAAAACCTCTTAGATTATCTAAGAGGTTTTTTTATTTAAAGTGATTTATGGTAAAAGTAAAACAGGTTTACTCTTCTACCCATTCACCATTACGCCAATACACACCCCAACGGGTGGCTTTGCCGTTTTTCTCAGAGCCGATATACTGCTCTTTTTTCTTACGCGACCAGCGCAAAATGGTTGGATTGCCCTCAGGATCTGCATCTGGACCTGCAAACAGATACTGGAATTTATCTTCCATCTTATCTTTGATTTCGCGTAACTCAGCAAGCTTTGGCGGACGTGTTTCGCGTACTTTCGGGAACTTAGATGCTGCTAAGAACATCCCTGCCGCGCCTTCACGCAAGATAAAGTAATCATCATGCTTGGTTGATTTTAGCTCTGGCAAATGGATAGGATCCATACGCGGCGGCGCAGCTTCGCCAGTTTTGAGTACTTTACGCGTGTTATCACATTTCTGACAAGCAAAGTATGGACCAAAACGTCCGGTTTTTAGCTCCATCTGCCCATCACACTTATTACAGTCGATGGTTGGGGCGTCTGAACCCGGTACTTCAAACTTACCTTCTTCTAAGATATAACCGTCGCAATCAGGGTTATTACCACAGATATGCAGCTTAAGACCACCGTCGACGATATAGCCATTCATGGCCGTACCGCATTTCGGGCAACGTTTTTTCTCCATCAAATCTTTAACTTCAGCCGCTTCGTCATCGCTGTCGCTATCATCAAGATTGGCAAACGCTTCGACTGGCATTAAGTTCTTAGTGCCTTTACAGCGCTCTTTTGGCGGTAAATTATAGCCAGTACAACCTAAGAATACACCCGTTGAGCCGGTACGCAGCTGCATCGGACGATCGCAAATATCGCAATGTACATCTGGCACATCGGTTGGATCATTCGGACGCATGCCGTCTTTTTCTTTGGCACGATCTAGGGTCTTTTTAAAGTCGCCATAAAAGTTATCGAGGACATCTTTCCAGTCGGTATCGCCTTCAGCGACATGGTCAAGCTTGTCTTCTAGCGCAGCAGTAAAGGTATAATCCATCAAATCTGGAAAACTTGCCGTCAATCTATCGGTGACGATATCGCCCATTTTTTCGGCAAATAAACGCTTATTTTCAAGCTTCACATAGCCGCGATCTTGAATGGTCGAGATGATAGAAGCATAAGTCGATGGACGACCGATACCTTTTTTCTCAAGCTCTTTGACCAAGCTTGCCTCTGTGTAGCGCGGTGGCGGCTTGGTAAAGTGTTGACTAGGATCAAGCTTATCGAGCGTTAACTTATCACCTTTTTTGACATCTGGAAGCAACGTATCGTCGGTTTTCGCTGGTGGCATGACTTTAGTAAAGCCATCAAACACTAAGGTACGACCACGGGCTTTTAGCTCAACATCATTGGCAGCGACGAATAGATTCACTGACAGGTATTTTGCAGGGAGCATCTGACAAGCCACAAACTGACGCCAAATCAGCTCATATAGGCGGATTGCATCGCGCTCAACACCTTTTAGCTGGGTTGATTTCATATTGACGTTAGATGGACGAATGGCTTCATGCGCCTCTTGTGCGCCTTGCTTATTGCCATAGAAGTTCGGCTTTTCTGGCACATACTTTGCGCCATAGCTGTCTTCGATATAGCCCCGTACCGCCGCCAATGCATCACCCGACAAGAAAGTCGAGTCGGTACGCATATAAGTAATATGACCGGCTTCGTATAAACGCTGCGCCAAAATCATGGTTTTCTTAACTGAAAAACCTAAGCGCGTGCTTGCTGCTTGCTGCAATGTCGAGGTGATAAAAGGCGCACTGGGACGCGATTGCGTTGGCTTCTCTTCGCGCTCTTTAACAATAAAGTCGCTTGAGTTAAGCACTGCTAATACTTTATCAGTCTGCTCTTTATTAACAAGCTTTAGGGTTTTGCCGCCTTGCTTGGTCGCTTCTAAACGAATCGCAATTTGCTCAGCGTCTGTGGCTTTACTATCGGCAATATGGGTATCAGCATGAATCTGCCAGTATTCTTCTGGAATAAAGGCGCGAATCTCATGTTCTCTTTCCACAACCAAACGCATGGCAACGGACTGGACACGACCTGCTGACAGACCGCGAGCAACCTTTTGCCACAGCAGCGGCGATACCATAAAGCCAACCACGCGGTCTAAAAAGCGCCGCGCTTGCTGAGCATTCACACGGTCAATATCAAGTTTTGATGGTTGCTTAAAGGCATTTTGAATGGCGGATTTGGTAATCTCGTTAAAGACCACGCGCTCATACTTACTGTCTGCGCCGCCGATGACTTCTTTTAGATGCCAAGCAATCGCTTCCCCTTCTCTATCCATATCCGTTGCGAGATAGATTTTGTCAGCGTCTTTAGCTAAGGCTTTAAGCTCTTTGATAACCTTGGTCTTGTTGGGCAATACTTCATAGACTGCCGCCCAGTTATGTTCTGGGTCGACGCCCATGCGCCGTACCAATGCTTGCTGGGTTTTTTCTTCTTTGCTCAGGCTGTCATCTTTTTTGCTCGCCGCTGGCTTCTTCGCGCTTTTGCTCGCGCCCACTGGCAAATCACGGACATGACCGATACTTGAGCGTACGATAAAGTCGTCGCCCAAGTATTTGTTAATGGTTTTTGCCTTGGCGGGTGATTCTACGATCACCAAAGACTTGCCTTTAGGACTGTCTTTAGTTTTGTCAGCAGCCGCAGCTGGACTTTTTTTGGTTGCGGGTTTTGCCATAAGTGACGACACCATAATAAGTAAATTAAAATAAGGATAAATTCAGCAGCATGGCAATTTATAATAGTTAGTTATAATGGCTCAGCGAATTATTGTAGTAAGGGCTGCTGATAAAAACGGTTATAAAACAAACAATAACCATAACGCATACATACAGTTATAAAGACGTTACACTGCTAAGCATTAAGCTGTCAACTTAAAATGACTGAGAGTTTGCCAAAAGGACTTGCATATTGCCTCTTAATGGAGACGAAAAACTAATTTGCTAGCTTGCAACGACTTTTATAGCTGCTTTTGCATCTGTAATGCCCATCTCTCAAGGTTTTCTTTCAGTATTAATAAGTCGGTTTCAATGGCTTTTTGCTGATAAGCAGGGTTGGTTATGGGACGCACATAGGCAATATCTTCCCAATAAATAATAATGCTATTCGACTTAACCAATAATGCTTTTACAAATGGCTCAATACCAACGGGCAGCGCTAAAGGCTCTTTATCCAAGCTAAAATTGGCCTGTATTGCTAAGCCATTGTTTAAGCTGTTGTTGTCGCTGCTGGCATTGCTAGCCGGACGCCATTGTCCATCTATCACCTGATAGCGCGTCAACGGCAGTTTTACATTATCCAGCACCAAACCATATTGCCCAATCATGCCGCGACCATACTCGTTGTCTTTGCCCTTTACCCAATCTGGGCAAGTAACTAACTTGGGATTGAGTTGTAAGCGACGCGCCGTCATACGCAGCTTATCCAAACGCTGGTCGATTCCGCTAGGTTTGAGCGCCATCATACTCCCTAATACGAATAGTACAATGGCGATCGCAATCCACATTCCCATAACAGTCAGACCTTTTAGCTTAAATGAAGTAATGCTATAAATTAAAATAGGGCTAATAACCTATAAGCGTGGTTATTGATATAAAAAGCTTAAATACAAACGGCTGCTAGCTAGGTGCTTATAATGAGCGCAAACCATTAAAAATCAAGCGCCCTTAAATGCTATCGTTGATAACTAGCGAAATGCTGAGCAAACCTGACACTTAGCAATGCCTTATTATTTTTAGCAACGCCTTATTATTTATAGTGGCATATCAAATACTTAGTACAGAAAGCCACTGATTCGATAACAAGATGCAAAAAGTTGGTCGCCTAAAAAAGTGCTATGATAAACCATAATTTTAAACACGCGCAGGTTTATTATGAATTATCATCTTAAGCGAAACTCATCGACCGCCTCACAAGTAAGTAAATGCGTCGGTAAAATCATGCGTAAACCGCGTCTTGCTATCTCGCTAATGGGCGCGGCCTTGTTTACATTATCCGGCTGTGCGACGACTCAAAACCTAACGCCCGAACAATGTCAAAGCAGTAACTGGCAAGAAGTCGGCTATGCGGATGGTATCCGTGGGCGCTCAGGAGCCTACTTTGGGCACTATACCAATCAATGCGCAAGTGTCGTTGGCGCAACGCCAAACCGCGTATTGTGGGAGCAAGGTCGCCAGCAAGGGCTGAAAAACTACTGTACTGAGCTCAATGCTTATAAGCTTGGCCGCGAAGGCTATGATTGGCAGCCTGTCTGTCCGCTCGAAGGTATCGAAAAGCTCGAGGAAGCGTACTCCCAAGGGCGTTACTATTATATCCGCCAGCGTGACCTTGATTATCTGCGCTCGCCCTATCCGTTTGGTTATGGCTCTGGACGCTTAGGTTATGGTTATCGCCCATTTGGCTATGGCTGGTAATCGCTATATAAAGCATTCAACTTATCAGCTATTCGCTTAGCTCAAAGGCAGCCGAAAAAAAAAGATAACCTCGCAAGGTTGCCCAAGCGAGGCCGGAGAAAAGAGTTATTATTTTAATTATTCTTGTTATTGTCTTGGTTATTTTTTTATTGCTAAGCCTACTGGTTTATCTTGGCAGTCTGTTTTTCTAGAGACTGTTTTTCTAGAGACCATTCTTCTAAAGGCTGTTTTTCATAGCACATGTACTTTTGAGCATTACTCGTTTAAACCTTACTCGTTAACAAATGCAATCTTACTTAGCCCCGCTTGACTGGCAGCCGCCAATACTTGCGCCACGGTATCATACTTACCTTCTTTATCAGCACGCAGCTGGATAGACGGATCCTTACCGCTCGCCGACTGCGCTTGCAGACGCGCTGCTAACGCTTCCATACTGATTGGCTCATCATCCCAAAATAGACCCGCATCTTTATCAATGCTAATTTGAATGGCTTCTGGCGGCGCTTGGTTTAGCTCAGCACTGGTCTTTGGTAAATCTAAGGGTACGGTTGGGTTTAGCACCGTCGCCGTCAATAAAAAGATAATCATCAATACCAGCATGATATCGATAAGCGGAATAAGGTTCATCTCATTCATGCTTTGAACGTCATCATCACCCAATTGAAATGCCATAATTATTCTCAATATTGTTAATTAGGAATCTTTGCCGCTAGTGCTTCCAACTGATTTTCGCGTTGCTTTTTTTAAACTGCTTTAGCTTAGCGCTTTATTGTTAAACAATCATGACAGCTGCGATGGCGCTGACTTACGATAAGGTTCAGATGACTGAACGGCTTTTTGCTCAGAGCTCATACTTTTGGTTGATGGTGTTTGATTGGCGCTAGACGTACTGTATGCTGTTGATTGCTGAACTGATGGTTGCTGAGAAGCCGCAATGTCGGCAGATTGCGCCAATAAATCATGCGCTCTATCATTGGCATGGTACATCACGCGGCGATTGATACGCACTGCAAGGTTATAAAACACCACCGCTGGAATGGCAACAGCGATACCCAAACCCGTCATAATAAGGGCTTCACCGACTGGCCCTGCTACTTGCCCTAGTCCCGCTTGCCCACTGACGCCAATATTATGCAGCGCATGAAAAATACCCCACACCGTGCCAAACAATCCGATAAATGGCGCAATGGCTGCCGTCGTACCAAGGATAGGCAGTCCGCGCTCACTGGCAAAACGGTAGCGACCGATATGCTTAAGTAAGGTCTGCTCAATCACCAAACGCCGTGTCGCGCCATCCGTATCAATCAAACGTGCCTGCTTGCTATGAATCTGCGCACTCAAATCATCGGCGACACTAGCGGCCAGTTTGCGACTTTGCAGTATGCGAATGATACCGGTCACCCAAGAGACGATAGATAAGGCAAGGAGCAAGAAAAATAAGGTTCTGGTCACCATATCGCTATATTGCCAGTAGGTCGTAAAGTCCATATCAGACTCCTTAAAGTGGGATGTCATTACTTGTTATTTTATAATTATCGATAACAGTTGGCGGCAATAATGTGTGCCACTTAGATACCGCGATGGCTGTTTTTTGGATCTCTATGGAACCGCATAAGCGATAGGCAAGGTCACATTACCAACCACTGGCACACCGTTTTTGCTAAAGGGTTTAAATTTACCGGAGCGTACCTGACGCTGCGCCTCTTTATCGACCAGTGAATTTCCTGATGATTGGGCAATTCGCACGCTATCGATACCGCCTTGTTTATTGACCCTTAGTATTAATATCACATTGAGCGTATCGCCTGAACGGGCTCGCTTAGCGGCACGCTCAGGGAAGCTAAAGTTTGGCGCTGATGCCCAATTGGCATTGCTGGCGGTAAAATTGACAGGCTCATTACTGGCCGCCGCAGCTTTGGCGTCAGCATCTGCTTTTGCTCGAGCAGCGGTCTCTGCTTCTCTTTCAGCCTTTGCCTGTGCTGCTTTTTGAGCGGCCTCTTTTGCAGTCTTTGCATCTGCAGCAGCTTGTGCCTCGCGGGCAGCTTTGGCGTCTGCAACTGCCCTAACGTGAGCGTCTTGAGCGGCTTTTTCCGCTTGTGCCGCTATTATCTTACGTTGCTCATCGGCCATCGATGTATCTATTTTAGGGGATTCTTTTTTAATAACGTCAGGCCTTTTGTTTTCTACTTTAGCAACAGGTTCAATATCAGCCGTTTTGCTCTTTATCTCTGTTGGCTTTGCTGTCACCACTTTAGCCTTCGGTTCTGCTATTGGTTTTTGTTGCGGCTGCGATTTAGGCGGTTCTATTCGCTCAGGCTTTACTTTTGGCTGAGGCTTTTGCTGAGCGGCTGGTTGCCCCGCTTCTACCTCAAGCTCGGTATTTGGAGCAGGCAATGAGACGAACTCTATCTCGATAGGCGGCGTTTCTTTTACTGGCTCAACTTTAGGCTCAGACGGTTTTATCGTCACCAAAGCAACGGCCGTGAGCACATGTAATCCCACCACAACGATAATAGCGATAAGTATGGCTCTCAGTGGTGGCGCGTCTAAATCCGTTGAACTCATAACACCCAAACATTTAACCGTCATAGAATGGCGTCGATAATAATGCAAACGATAATTATTATCAATAGTAAATTTCCAATATCTTTAGTCTAATCTCTCATATTCTAGAAAATTCGGGTCAGCAAAACCCAATCTAAATAATCACTGACACCTGATGACGTAAGCATTTTATAAGATTAGGATAGTAAAAATTGTCAACGTTAATAAAAACCATTATCATTGTTATTGATAATAAGTCTCAATTACTTTATCATGATGGCTGTTTTATGATACTTATATAAGCAATTTATAGAAGCAACTTATCATAAAAAACCAATTATAAAGCAACGATAGAAAACAGCCTTGATAAGTTACCCTTATAAGTTGATTCATTATTTAGCAGTTTTTATTTAAAATTTTTACTATAAGACTGCCCAACCCTTTGATAAACCGAGTTATTTATGCCTACTACTTTATGCTCAAACCACAACGCTAACCCACTTTTTAAGCGTCCTTTATTAGCTGCCATGATGACAGCGCTGATTGCCAGCATTGGCATGGCGGGTTGTAGTTCGCCTGAATCCAATGACTCTGAGCCAGCAGATGCCAAGACTGAGAACCAAACGGCTGACAAATCCTCGAACGTTGCCAATAATGACAATGTTTCTGTGGCGACTATTGCCGTCGATACGACAAAAGGTAAGGTCGCCTTGGCAATGAATCCGTCACCATTGGTCGTCTATGACATGACCTTGATGCAAGATTTAGCCGCGCTTGATGTGGCGGTCGATGGTATGCCAAGTGGTCTACATTTAGACAATTTACACTCAAAAACTCAGCCTGAACCAAAAGCCGTCGGTACGGTATTTGAGCCAGACCTTGAAGCCTTGAACGCTATGCAGCCACAAGCTATCTTGGTCGGCTCACGGATGGCAGAAAAATATGATGCGCTCTCTAGCATCGCGCCAACGCTTGATATGACCATTGATACGGCAAATATTTATGAGTCGAGCAAGCAACGCCTGCATGATTTGGGTGCATTGTTTGGTAAAAGTGCTCAGGCAGCGAAACTACAAGGCAATATTGATGGTCTTATCGCTAACACTAAAACCCTAACCAAAGATAAAGGCAAAGGCTTAGTGGTGATGGTGAATGGCAATAAGCTGTCAGCCTATGGTGATAAATCACGCTATGGTTTTATTCATACGGTATTAGATATTCCGATGGCTGATGAGCAAATTGCCGACGCACGTCACGGTCAGCCAGTATCTTTTGAGTATCTACAAAAAACCAATCCAGACTGGCTATTCGTTGTCGATCGCAGTGCGGCAATTGGTGAAGACGGCGCTGGTGCAAAAGCGGTATTGGACAATCCATTGGTCGCCCAAACCAATGCATGGAGTAAAGGACAAGTGGTTTACCTCAGCCCAGACTCTTACCTAGCATTTGGTGGCTACTATCAATGGATGCAGGACTTGACCACGATTAAAGATGCTTTTGCGAGCGCAAAATAAACGCAATTACTGTTCGAGCAACCGTTACTGATTGCATATTTAATCATTCATTTCTAAGCCAGTAGACGTTATGTCGTTATTTTCCAATCGCGCTCATGCCAGTGTCAAAGCCAGTCCTGCTTTGCCAGCTGCACCATCAAGTTGGCAAAAAAAGAACCGCAGTGACTTGAGTCCTAACCATCAACGTGCCGCCATACCACCGTGGTTAATCAACACGGGTAGCCTCATTATAATGGGGTTTTTGGTGCTGCTAAGTCTATCAATTGGAGTGGCGGATTTTTCGTGGTCAGGTATCTTGCACAGCATTATCAATCATAGCGCCAACTCAGATAGCTCACTGCTATTGGTCAGCCGTATACCGCGTACCATTGCCATTATTTTGACGGGCATCGCTATGGCAGTTGCTGGGATGATTATTCAAGTGGTGCTTAAAAACCGCTTCGTTGAGCCATCGATGGTTGGGGCGACTCAAAGTGCGGCATTGGGATTATTGGTCGTCAGCTTACTGTTTCCTGCGAGTGCGCTGCTTATTAAAATGGGCGTCGCGACCATTACTGCAATGTTTGGCATGATGCTATTTATGCTGCTTATTCACCGTATTCCGCCGACTGATTTTTTAATGATTCCGTTAATTGGTATTGTCTTTGGCGGCATTATTGAGGCGGTGACGACCTTTATCGCTTATCAAACTGAGTCATTGCAAATGCTCAGCGTTTGGCAGTTTGGTGACTTCTCGGCTGTATTAGCGGGGCGTTATGAGCTGTTATGGCTGACAGGTGGACTGTGCGTACTGGCTTATATCATCGCCGACAAGCTGACCATCGTCGGGCTGGGCGATAATATAGCGCTGAACCTAGGAATTAGCAAACGCCAAGTCACGTGGCTTGGCGTCGGTATGGTGGCAATGATGAGCGCTGTAGTCGTCGTAACGGTTGGTATGATTCCCTTTATTGGTTTGGTCGTACCCAATATCGTCAGCCGTCTGATGGGTGATAAATTACGCCGTAGCTTGCCAGCTGTCGCACTACTAGGTGCTTCAGCGGTACTGCTTTGCGATATCATCGGGCGCTCTATTCGTTATCCATTTGAAGTGCCAGTGGCTACTGTGTTTGGTGTGGTCGGTACGGTGCTGTTTTTATGGCTGTTATTACGTGCGCCTGCTGAGCAATAAGTATTTATTGACGAGCACTTATTAACGCTTCTGACTCTTCTTTTAATTTTATCGTCCTGTTGTCTGCTTAGATAAGCTTGGCGTTGTTACTATTAAAGGTAGCATAGTAGGATTTACGTATGTTCTCATCGTCTAAGCATAACTTTATAAATGACAACTCTGCCAAGACTGGCTCGGCAAAAAAGAGTGTTGTAGAAAATGGTACTTTAGAAAATAACAGCTACGCTAATACTTCTATACAGAATCGCTTGGCACAATTTTGGGCATTTATCGCCAACCATCCAAAATCAATTGCCACCATTATCTTATTGATATCAATGACGCTATTCTTGACGCTCAATGTCAATGGCTATTGGGATTTCGCCCTGCCGTTACGTGCTAAGAAATTACTGGCACTTATGGTGGTCGGCTATGCGATTGGCGTGTCGACCTTACTGTTTCAAACCCTAACGCACAACCCTATTCTAACGCCATCACTGTTGGGTTTTGACTCGCTATATGTCTTGCTACAAAGCTTATTGGTGTTCTTTTTGGGCGCGATGAGCTTTACCAGCATCAATCCTATTGCCAAATTCACCCTTGAAATTATCCTGATGTTTGGCGCGTCCCTACTGTTGTTTCAAGTTCTATTCTCAAAAAGCAGTCAGGATTTGACGCGGTTGATACTGGTGGGTGTTATTTTTGGGGTGTTGTTTCGCAGCTTATCGGCGCTGATTGCGCGCCTGATTAATCCTGATGATTTTGTCGTCGTACAGTCTGCCAGTTACGCGCAATTTAATACAGTCAATCCACAGCTACTGGGTATCAGCCTTTTTATTTGTGTCATTAGCGCTGTGTTTATCTGGCGCTGGCGTTATCAGTGCGACGTATTGATGCTTGGCTAATCACAAGCGATTAACTTGGGTATTAACTATCAACGCCTAGCCTTTGGACTGTTAACGGTCATCGCAGTATTGGTCGCCACAGCAACCGCATTGGTCGGTCCGGTAACCTTTTTTGGCTTACTAGTCTGCGCTTTAACCAATCGCATCGCGCGGCACATGTATCATAGCGAACGCCTGATATTGGTCAGTTTAGTAGCGATGATTTGCTTGGTACTCGGTCAGACGGTATTTGAGCAAGTATTGGGCATGGCAGGGGTACTGTCGGTAGTGATTGAATTGGCAGGCGGCTTGGTATTCTTAATACTAATTTTTATGACCCAGCGCCGTTAATTATGGCTCAGTAAGACTGTACGAATCAAAAAAATTTTAGCGACAAGATATATAAATACATACGGATGCTAGTGGAATAAGTTTTTGCAGCCTCTGTCTGCATCGGCACGGCAAGCGAAAAAACTTATTCCAGTAGCGTTATAGCGTTTTTAAATCGGACCAACTGTATGATTAAACTCGATAATATCTCCCACCATATTGGCAAACAACAAATCCTGCATGACATTACCTTGTCTTTACCCCCCTCACAAGTGATTGCTTTAATTGGCCCCAATGGCGCAGGTAAATCGACCTTATTTTCGGTGATGGCACGCTTGCAACCGCTACAGTCAGGACAGGTAAGTTTTGCTGTAGATAATGAGGAACGTGATATTGTCAGCTGCCATGCGCGAACCTTGTCTAAGACAGTAGCCATGCTTGGACAAGACAATCAAGTACAAGGGCGATTGCGCGTGCATGAGCTGCTGATGTTTGGCCGCTATCCCTATCATCAAGGGCAGCCAACGGCGAACGATGAGCAAAAAGTGCAGGATATTATTAAATGCTTTGAGCTAGAACCATTAGCCGAACGCTTCTTATCAACATTGTCTGGTGGTCAGCGGCAGCGCGTACTGATTGCAATGATTGTCTGCCAAGATACGCCGTATTTATTACTTGATGAGCCGCTAAATAATTTAGACATGTACCATGCTGGTCGCCTGATGCGTGAGCTATGCGAGCTGAGTCATAGCCAGCAAAAAACGGTGGTGATTGTCCTACATGATATCAATCAAGCGGCGCAATTCGCCGATACCGTGGTCACGATGAAAGCAGGTCAGGTAATGGCAGTTGGTAAACCTGCCGATGTCATCACCCAAGAGACAATGAAGGATTTATATAATGTTGATGTGACGGTATTAAATCATCAAGGTCGGCCAGTAATTATAGATACGGTTTAAAGGTATAAACATCAGTTTTATCTCAATTTTTGCAAAACCTTCAAACGTTGCTGCCTGCCTTTGGCCCATAAATACACACCCGTACCGGATAATACCGCCACCGCTAATCCAATCAAGGCTAAGAATATTTGATAGGCCAAATGACTGACGCCGTGACTGATATGTCCCATATGCAGCGTCGATAACCATTGATCGGTTTTACTGCCAAATGCGCTTTGATAACCAAAGTTAACGCGCACAACGCTACCGGTTGCTGCATCCACTGTGATAGATGAAGCACCACCGTGAGTGCCGATATCTTTGTCGGTTTTAAAGCGCATCTGCAATTGATTGTCCTCTGCTACCCAGCGTATGCCCAATAATTGCTTTACGATTACTCCATTATTTTGCGCGGCAATATTCGCCCGCTTGCTAACATACTCAATACCATTGGTCTTATTGACAATATCAGCAGTTGCGTTGATAACTGGCATAACATTTGGCAGAACTTGCGCGCCCGATTTATCTGGTTTATATGACTTACCTTTTTCTTTTTCTTTGCCTTCTTTGCCTTTTTTGCCTTCTCTGCTTTCAAGTCCGACCACCACTTGCATCACCGGCTGATAAACTTGCTGCAAATTAAAACCGACACTCGACCACGCAATGACAAATAGCATCAGCCACAACCATAAACCAAAGGCGTAATGCACATCATAATTGAGCTTAAAGGTGTTGGTTTTGCGGCGGATTTTCCATGCCGGTAGCCAGCGTTTTAATACAGAAGCGCGTTTTTTAACTGTTTTTCGATGCGCCGCATGACCCTTCTTCACGGTACGTGGCAAGGTTAAATAAAAGCCAATAAGGCAATTAACCGTCCATAGCAGTGCAATCACGCCTAATAGTAACTTACCGATATCGCCAAGCAATAAATCACGGTGTAGCCAAAACACCTTCCACATAGTATTGCGCCACGCCCATTCATCTTTATCACGCGTCCCTAATATATCGCCATTATAAGGATTTACATAAACCTCTTGAAACGGCGCTTTTGGCTGATTCTTACTGGCCTTATCGCGGACTCTATCTACCGAAAATACCGTAGATTTATCCGCTGCTACTGAAGTTGGCATACTAGAAAAACTGTATTTTGGATAGGCGCTAATTACCTTATCATGCAGTATTGCAATGGGTAATGGCGGCGTATTTTGCTTATCGATGTGAGCCAATTTATGATTAAACGTAGCATCTAGCTCGTCATGGAATGCCAATAGCGCGCCAGTGAAACCCGCCATGATTAAAAACCCTGCCATCACAAGCCCCGTATAACGGTGAATCCAAAGACAAATACGGCGCAGATTAAATGAAAAGGAGGACAATGAAAACGAGGTCATAAGTGCTGACTCTTTATAAATGTAGATAGTTAATCGTGATACAGTCAAAGTCGAAGCTGAGCACAATTTCCAAAAAAAGGGCGATAAAAAAGCCAGCTCTTTTTTATAGAAAGCTGGCTTTTTTGCACATAAAAAATAAATGCAGGCTTAAAACTGATAGGTTAATGAAGCTTTGATATTACGACCCGGCTCAAAGTCGGTGCGTAAAGTACCATCGTCAGGGCGTGGCGCCACGATACGTGAAGCATGACTAGCATAGGTTTCGTCAAATATATTGTAGACCCCAACCGTCGCTTTTAAACCGTCTACTTGTTTTGGCGAATAACTCATAAAAATATCATGGACGTCATAGCTCGGTTTTTCGATATCATCACCACCCGTATTTGGCGTCACTGAGGCAACATAGGTACTGCGCCAGCCAAGCTCGGTGGTATCCGTTGGCTCATAAGCCAAATTGACCATATATTTATCGCCAGAATCAGAGCTGCTACCTGTCACTGAAGAAATACTATGACCACTGTCTTCACCTTTACTACGGGCATGAGCGTAGCTTAAACTCATACTAAAGTTATCCATCTTATAGTCGGCGGCAAGCTCAACACCTTTAATTTTATAGTCTTCGTCTTTATTAATCGCACCTTGGCAGCTACCGCCTAACTGACCTGTCGTACAATCTAAACCAATACGACTACCGCCA
Organism: Psychrobacter sp. CMS30; assembly: GCF_904846565.1. Taxonomy (NCBI): domain Bacteria; kingdom Pseudomonadati; phylum Pseudomonadota; class Gammaproteobacteria; order Moraxellales; family Moraxellaceae; genus Psychrobacter; species Psychrobacter sp. CMS30. The sequence goes on from NZ_CAJHBF010000004.1 coordinate 66,905, forward strand.
GAACGTACAAATTCAATATAGTTTTCGATATTGGTTTCAAAGTATTTCGCACTTAATTGCAGCGCGTCATCAGTAGTGGTCAAACCACGTAAGGTGCTGACAACACCAACCTCTGCGTTATCGCCTTCTTCTGCTTTCAAATCATTGTTAACAAAGGTTCCAGCACCATCTTGGTTAAAAATCGCTTGGCTTAAATCTGGGCCGTTAAATAACTGCGTATAACTGGCAAATAATTGCGTACGCGGGGCAATCTCATAGCTAGCGGCCAAGCCACCGACGACATTATTATAAGTTTTACCACCAGCGACGAACTCTGGAGATTCATAACGGTCATAGCGTACGCCCGGCGTTAGGCTAAACTTGCCCATTTGCCATTGGTCTTCTAGATAAACTGAGGTATTTTTTGCCTCATCGTTACCCGTCTTAGCAGCGTCACGTGCCATTTCAGACTCTTTTTTGTAATGCTCAACGCCAACAATCAGCTTATGCGTCCCTGTGATGCCATCGACGATACTGTTATCAATCACACTGGTATTCTGAATTTTACCGCCTGTTGTTTTAACGCCTGCTTCCCAGTCATAACCAGGATTTACCGTATAGTCGGTATCCCTTGAAATCCGAGTTTTGGTTTGATAAATATTGCTATCGATATCAATCAATTTATTAACGGGATTGTAAGTATAGTCTAGCCCATACGTATCGCGTTTTACTTCCTGCGGTAGTATCTCATTCCAGCTACCCACGCCTGGACTGGCAGGGAAATCGGGGCGTAATGGGAATCTCCCTTCGTTTTCCGTACTGCTAAAGCTGGCGCCTACATGATGGTCATCGCCGATATAGACACCGGCTTTTAATAGAATATTCTCACCCTTGCTGTCTTCAGTTTGAATTTTACGGCCTTCACCGTCTTCACCCGCCTCGGCATCACGCTTCCCATAATAGGCAAGCAAATCCACGTTCTCAGTTGGCGCGGCAAATACTGTCGCTGATGTCAGTAACTCATCATTATTGCTGGCATAACCTGTATGAAGCTTGGCACCTATCTTTTGACCAGATTTGAGTAAATCTGCGGCATCAACGGTTTTAAATGCCACTGCGCCGCCAAGCGCATCATTACCGAGCGTCACGGAGTTGTTACCCACCGAGACGTCTGCTTGTTTTAGCAAGTCAGGGTCAATCGTCAAATCGCCCATATGATAAAACATCTTGCCCTGTTGGCGCGCGCCATCAATCGTGACTTTTAAATTGGTATCATCAAGACCACGGATGCGCACACGCTGATTGACTGATGAGGTGCCGCCGACGGTGACACCGGGTACCACGTTTAATACATCACTTAAATGGTTTGCCTGCGCGGCGGGCGTATAGTCTTCAATATAAACGCCATCCTCTTGTACCCTTTCACGTGCTGAGCTATTAGCAGTCACGGTGATGGTTTGTAAGGTAGTACTAGGCATTTCCTCTGCCGCCATTGCCATCTGTGACCATAAAACGGCTGAAACCGCCATGGATAAGACCGTTAATTGATTAGAAAACGTTGCTGACTTAACTTCACGCATAACACACTCACTTTACTTACTATTAGGATTGAAGGAATTAAGAGCCACTTTTGAGAATTTATTTAAGAATTTTTTTATAAAGCTTATAAGCACTTTGCTCTACAACGACTGCTCTACTACTGCGCTAAAAAAATCTGTATCACCTATAAACTTATAATACTTATTAACATACAACGCGTATTGCGAATCACATCGGTAATGTTAATGATAATGATTAGCATTTAAATTATGACAGGCATAATAACGAAGTATTAACAATTTGGCAATAAATAATGTGAAAAATTCACCTCAGTGATTAGGTTGTAAATGTAAGCAGGCAATAAAGACTTGCTATCCATTCCCTATAAACAATTGATAATCTCAGGGTTTTTAGCCAGAGAGCTTGGACTGTGCGCTTTTAATAAATAATGATTGCGATATAAATAAATCTACGAGTATGAAAAAAAACGTTGCAATAGCAGAGCCTTTCACTATACCCTTAGATAGCTGACCAATTAGTCAGGTTTTTATTACAATGATTGGCAATCTTGATAAATAATGGTTAGGTATGATTATTTATTAGCACAAGGATAAGTGCGATTTTCTGTCGGCGATTGGCTTTTGAATAGATAAGCAATATGAATTGCTCTAGCGATGACATTATTTTTGTCGACTCTAGGTAGTTATGATATTGCTGAGTAAATGCCGCAGAGATTGGACTAAAAGTCACTTCAGGAGGAAGCCAAGATGAGTGAGCACACTCAAGGGAACCGCGATTTATTATATGGTTTGCACGATCGCCCCGCCCCTGCAAAAGCCTTTTTAGGCGCAACCCAACACGTACTCGCGAGCTTTGTCGGTATCATTACGCCATCACTAATTATAGGCGGCGTACTAGGTTTAGGAGAACACATCCCCTACCTCATCAGTATGTCTTTGATGGTATCAGGGGTTGCGACCTTTATTCAGACCCATAAAGTTGGACCCGTAGGCTCTGGATTGATGGCACTACAGGGTACCAGTTTTGGGTTTTTAGCGGCGGTATTGGCAGCAGGTTTTGTGGTAAAAAACAAAGGCGGTAGTCCAGAGGAAATTCTCTCTGTGATTTTTGGGGTCTCGTTTCTCGGAGCATTCGTCGAGATTTTCTTAAGCCAATTTATTACCAAGCTTAAATCCTTGATGAGCCCTATCGTGACGGGTTGCGTGATTGTCACTATCGGACTTTCATTGACTAAAGTAGGTCTGACCGATTTGGCAGGCGGCGTCGGAGCAGAGAACTTTGGAAGTATGCAAAACCTATTGCTCGGTGGTGGTGTACTGGTCAGCGTGGTGTTAATCAGTATTATTGACAATAAAGTTATTCGCTCAAGTGCCATCTTTATTGGGTTAATGCTAGGCTTGATTGCCGCGATGTTTATGGGACGCATTGACTTCTCATTGGTCGCTGAAGCCCCTATCTTTACCCTACCTGTTCCTTTTAAATTCGGCTTTGGCTTTGAGTGGCAAGCGTTTATCCCTATTGCTTTTATGTATATTATTACCAGTATTGAAACCTCAGGGGATTTGACGGCGACCTCGATGATTTCAGGCGAACCCATTAAAGGCCCGTTATATGAGAAACGTATTAAAGGTGGGGTGTTAGGTGACGGGGTTAACTCGCTGATAGCGGCGGTGTCCAATACCTTCCCGGTGACGACCTTTAGCCAAAATAATGGTGTCATTCAGATGACCGGCATTGCTAGCCGATATGTCGGCTTTTATGTAGGTGCTATCTTATTTACCATGGGCATGTTCCCTATCCTCGGCGCAATTTTTACGCAATTGCCAAAGCCAGTCGTTGGCGGTGTAACGCTGCTGATGTTTGCCACCGTTGCCACTGCTGGTATTCGTATCCTATCGACAGTTGAGTTTACCCACCGTAATATTTTAATCATTGCAACGTCACTAGGCTTATCAATGGGTGTGGCCTTTGTGCCGGATGTATTCGCCCAAACGCCCCAGTTATTCCGCAATATCTTTGGTTCTGCGGTGACGATGTCAGGTATCGTTGCTATCGCTCTCGATATGATTTTGCCAAAAAATTACGGTGTCGAGTTTGATGAGCCAGAGCAACATGCTGAAGAAAAGCTAACGCCTGTTCGTGAAATGTCTGAGAGCGCCATTGAAGGTCAGATATTATAGTTGTCATAACAGATGTTCTAGTTGTCATAACAGATATCATAATTGTTATAAAATGCCATTGAGCGCACTGAGAGATTTTTTCTGCTTTTCAATCATTACCTTAACGATAAAGTCATCATAACGCTTTATCGTTAAGGCGATTTTCTGTACGTACTTTTTTATTTTGAATGGACTATATAAGATATTAAAGCCCGCAACCACGCAAAATAAAGGGCACTAAAAAATCAGCAGCACGCGCTTCATCTTGCTTATCGTATTTATCCTTACCCATTAAACCGACGATTTCTGTCTCAAACTCGGCATAGCGTTGCGTCGTGGCCCAAATCAAAATTAATAATTGTAATGGATCACTAACACCAATCTTGCCTTGTTCATACCAAGTTTTCATAACCTGCGCTTTATCAACTGCCCATTCTTGCATCGTCGTTGACATAAAGTCGTGCAAGTGCGGTGCTCCGCCAATGACTTCAAGTGCAAACAGCTTATGTTGGTTTGAGTGCGCAAATGCTTGATGCAGTTTCGTGCGCACAAATTTTTCGATCACTTCTTTAGGGTCACTCTCGACTGTCATGGTCACCAAGCCCTCATTCCACTCTTGGATGATAGAGTGCAGTACCGATAGGTAGAGATTCTTTTTATTTTTAAAATAGTAATGAATATTGGCTTTTGGCAGCTCAGCTCTGTCAGCAATACCTTGCATCGTCGCACCGCGAAAGCCTTGTAACACGAACTCTTCTTCTGCGGCTGCTAAAATGACAGCTTGATTGTGCGCGCGAATGTCTTGCTGATTGCGCTGGACATTTTGCTCTACAAGCACTTCTGAGCTCTCTGGTGTATTAACTTCGTTATTGTGCGCCGTGTCTTTTCCAGTTGTAACACTTTTAGTCGTATCTTTTGTAGTTATAACACTTTTAATTGTATCGCTGGTGGCCATGATTAGTAACGCCTGTAATGATGTTCAATGAGTGGCGATGCGCCAATGTAGGTTTATATTTTAATAAAGCGTAAGGCTTATGGCCTAATTTTTATTAAATATATCTCACTAAAATAAATTATTTGCATAAAGTAGTTGACCAAATGGTCAGGTTTAAGGAGAATGGTTAATATTAAAGCAATTACTGATTGATGCATACCCATTTAGCATGAGATTTTTCATCAATAGATACTAATCAATAGATATTAGCATGCCGCTATGCATCAATATCAGCTTATTCAGCCCTATGGATTGGGGACAAAGGAAAAGGATGCCACTGTGAAATTATCGCTACCACAATTTAACCACCTATCGCCAGCCGACGCGACCTCACTTCTATTGACCTGTTGCACCAGTACAGCGTGGGCAACAGAATTAGTCAGTAATCGTCCTTTCACTGATATAGATAACTTACTTACTCATAGTGACAACGCGTGGCAACAAGCACAATCCAACGAGGCCAATTTACTCGAGGCCTTTGACGGCCACCCGCAAATCGGCAACGTCGACTCACTAAAAGAAAAATACCGCAACACTCAAGACAGTGCCGCGCATGAGCAATCAGGCGCAAATAATGCCGAGGATGAGGTGATTGCCGCCTTGGCGCAAGGCAATCAAGATTATCTGGATAAATTCGGCTTTATCTTTATCGTGTTTGCGACTGGCAAGAGCGCGCAGCAAATGCTGGATTTACTGTTAGCGCGTTTGCCAAACGATCGCGCTACCGAGCTGGTTAATGCCGCTGCTGAGCAAAATAAAATTACCCGTTTACGCTTACAAAAACTGCTGGGCACCGCTTAATGTAAACTCTTTAATTTAAACGTTGCCTTACTGGTTCACTATATAAAAGGAATTATCATGTCAGGTACTCTCTCATCCCATATCTTAGATACCCATCTTGGCAAACCTGCCGCTGACATAGCGGTGACGCTACACCGCGTAAGCGCAAGCGGCAAGGCATCACTATTAGCCAATGGCATCACCAACGCTGATGGACGCGTGACACCAGACAGCTGGTCATTTAACCCAACTATTGATATTGCTGAATATCACTTAGATGTTGGTCGTTATACCTTAACGTTTGATACCCAAGCTTACTTTGATACACAAAACCTCACGGCTTTTTATCCGCAAGTAGTCATCGATTTTATGATAAGTGATAACGGTCACTATCATGTACCGCTGCTACTTAGCGCGCATGGCTATAGCACCTATCGCGGCTCGTAAAGGTATTACGCTATCGTTTAAAAGCACACTGGATGAAAGAACATTGGACAAAAGGACACTTGCCACATGGGCGCATATCTTCTCGATTGGGTAGCTTTATTTTTTCGCTGGTTTCACGTTATCGCTGGGATTGCATGGATTGGCGCGTCTTTCTATTTTGTTTGGTTGGATTTAAGCTTGCGAAAACCGCCACAGTGGAAAGCCGATAAAGGTATTTCGGGCGACTTATGGGCAGTACACGGTGGCGGCTTTTATGAGATTGCCAAATACAAGCTTGAACCTGAAGAGATGCCAAAGACCCTGCACTGGTTTAAATGGGAAGCTTATACCACGTGGCTGACTGGTATGGCGATGCTTGCTATCGTCTATTATGCCAATGCAACAGCTTACTTGATTGATCCCAGTAAAGTCGCTTTTGGTAGCAGTATCGGTGCTATATCAACCAGCTTATTATTCTTATTCGGTAGCTACTTTATTTATGAGGTGATTGTTCGCAGTCACTTAGGTAAAAACTCGTTTATTTTTAGCACCATTATTTTTATCTTACTAGTCATTGCTTGTTGGGGTTCTTATCAGTTATTCAGTGACCGAGCCTCATTCATCCATATCGGTGCCATCTTAGGTACGGTAATGGCCGGTAACGTCTTCTTTGGTATCATGCCAGCTCAGCGTGCGCTTGTAGATTGTGTGCGGCGCGGCGAAAAGCCGGGTAAAGAAGTCGCCGACTTAGCATTACAAGCAAAAAACCGCTCATTGATGAACAACTACTTTACCTTACCGCTCATCTTTACCATGATTAGCAACCACTATCCGATGATGTATTCTCATGCACACGGCTGGTTGGTATTGGTTTACGTCGGCATCATCACGGCGATTGTTCGCCATTACTTTAATCAAAAGCATTTAGACAATCATAAGCCGCGCTATTTGGTTATCCCTGCTGTTTTAACCGTTTTATTGATTATTTGGATGCGCCCAGAACCAATTGAGCCGTTACCTGCTGCTAGTTCCCCAGTAGCTACCGCGCCTGCAGCGAATGACAGCACGCCACCAACGGCTGGCGATGACGTAGCAAGTAACGCTGTTAATTCTGATGGCAGTTCTAATGCCAGCTCTGATGTTAAGTCTAATGAAAACGTTACCGCCGCAGCCGTTCCAGTGACGGCCTCAGCTGACGATGCCATCATGAATGTTGTGCACACGCGCTGTAGTACTTGTCATGCCGCGCAGCCAACTCAGCAAGGATTTGCAGCGCCGCCAGCAGGTATTATTATCCAAACACCGTCAGATATGAAAATCCATAAAGACAAAATCATTACGGCAGTACAAACAGGCTATATGCCACTCGGCAATCTGACTCAATTGACTGATGCAGAACGCCAACAAATCGTTGCTTATACCTCAGGTTTGTAGCTTTAAATGTTAGTAGCTAAGTAGCTATTCAGCAAGGCTCACCCTTGTTTTGCTTTAGTTGCTTTAGTTGCTTTAGTTTATTTAAAATATTTAGGATATATTTACAATGAATAAAAAAATAACCAGTGATTTTAATCACGATACCTATGCACGCGACCTAAAAGGCTATGCAGGCAATCCACCGCAAGCTAATTGGCCGGGTGGTGCAAAAATTGCTGTGCAGTTCGTTCTCAATATCGAAGAAGGTGCTGAGAACAGCGTTATTCATGGAGATGCAGAATCAGAACGTTTTTTGTCCGATATCTTAGGCACACCCTCATTTAATAACCGTCATCAGTCTATCGAATCGGCTTTTGAGTATGGTAGCCGTGTCGGTGTGTGGCGGGTGCTTGATGTGTTTAAAGACTATGACCTGCCTATTACTACCTTTACTTGTGCTGCTGCTGCTGAAAAAACGCCGCATATTATTGAGCGCGTCTTAGAGGACGGTCACGAAGTCGCCAGTCACGGACTGCGCTGGATTACCTATCAATATATGTACCGTGAGACCGAGCGCGAGCATGTGCGCCGCGCTACTGAAATCTTTGAACGTATGCTTGGTGGGCAGCCGCTAGGTTGGTACACAGGTCGTGATAGTCCCAACACCCGTGAGCTGGTCGCCGAGCAAGGTGGCTATATTTATGATTCCGACTCTTACGCTGATGAGCTGCCTTACTGGCTTAATGTTAAGGTAGAAGACGGTAATAAAATCGCTCGTAAGCCGCATCTGGTTATTCCCTATAGCCTTGAAACCAATGACATGCGCTTTTCATCAAGCCCTGGATTCACTCATGCCGAACCCTTTTATCAGTATCTAAAAGACAGCTTTGACACGCTTTATGAAGAAGGTCAGCACACGCCAAAAATGCTGACCATCGGTTTGCATTGTCGTATCATTGGCCGCGCTGGTCGCATCACCGCGCTTAAAAAGTTTCTAAAATATATTACTAGTAAGCCCGATGTTTGGGTCTGTCGCCGCGATGAGATTGCCAAGCACTGGTATGAAAACCATCCCGCCACGGCTGATAATACCGCTGACTGGATGTAATCTTAAATTCAGATGCTAAGTTCAGATACTAAGTTCAGATACTAAGTTCAGATGCTAAGTTCAGATGCTAAGTTCAGATGCTAAGTTCAGATGCTAAGTTCAGATGCTAAGTTCAGATGCTAAGTTCAGATGCTAAGTTCAGATGCTAAGTTCAGATGCTAAGTTCAGATAATAAGTTCAGATAATAAGTTCAGATAATAAGTTCAGATAATAAGTTCAGATAATAAGTTCAGACACCAGTTTATCGCGGCACAAAACCATTAAGGATTATTAACCATGTCAACAAAAAGCACTTATTATGCCCCAACTGGCGGCTTGCCTCCGCAAACACAGTTACTATCCGATCGCGCTATTTTCACCGAAGCGTATGCGATTATCCCCAAACGTGTACTAACCGACATTGTTATTAGCTACCTGCCGTTTTGGGAAGGCATGCGCATGTGGGTGATTGCCCGTCCTTTAAGCGGTTTTGCAGAAACCTTCTCACAATACATCGTTGAAGTCGCACCAAATGGCGGCTCTCAAAAGCCAGAGCTGGATACCACAGCAGAAGCCGTATTATTTGTCGTTGAAGGTGCAATGGATATTACTATTGAAGGCGAAGCGCATCATCTTGAAGCGGGTGGCTATGTATTTTTACCACCGGCATGTAAGTGGACGCTGAAAAACAATAGCGACAAGCACGTTAAGTTCCATTGGATACGCAAAGCTTATCAGTTCGTAGACGGTATTGATGCGCCCGAACCTTTTGTCACCAGCGATCACGATGTTGCAGCGATTGAGATGCCCGGTACTAATGGTGTCTGGGCAACCACCAGATTCACCGAGCAATCAGATATGCGTCACGATATGCATGTGAATATAGTCACTTTCCAACCCGGTGGCGTGATTCCATTTGATGAAACGCATGTTATGGAACATGGTTTGTATGTGCTAGAAGGTAAAGCGGTATATCACTTAAACGGTGAATGGGTAGAAGTCGAGGCGGGTGATTTTATGTGGCTGCGCGCATTTTGCCCACAATCTTGATACGCCGGCGGACCCGGTCCATTTAGATACTTACTATATAAAGACGTGAATAGACATATGCCATTTATTCGCCCAGAACGATAAGCCATCCGGAATAATAAATAGTATAAAAGCATAATCGTTAATGCGAGTACGGGTCTAGGGTAAACTTACTGCTACTGCCAATTAAACGACCCTATCAATTAACTCACGTTACTAACTCAACTAACGTTATTAACCCTTATTAAGGTGAATTCATGAGTACTACAATCATAGCCAAACCTTTGACTAAAGCTGAGTTTGCGCCCTATGGTAAGGTTATTGAGCCGTATGATAAAGACGAAGAAACGCCTGAAAATTGTTATGAGATTAACAATGGCTACGCCAAGCGTCATCATGCTATCGCCGAGTCTAAGCTCGATGGTGGCAGTGTTGGTATGAGTATTTTCTGTGCCAAAAAGCGCGAATTTCCTATTGCCTTATCAGTGATGGAATATCACCCGTTTGGTACTCAGGCTTTCTTTTCGATGAATGGTCAGGATTATATTGTCGTGGTTGCGCCTAAAGGCGAGCCGCCACAGTCTGCTGATGATTTGAAAGTATTTTATGCCAAATCGCATCAAGGTGTGCAATATGACGCCTATGTCTGGCATCATCCGCTGCTTGCACTTGGTTGTGACTCTGACTTTTTAGTGATTGACCGTATCAATGGCGAAGGCAATAACTGCTATGAGCTTGATATCAATGATTGGCAAGTACAAATTGAACTTGCAGAATAGACCAGCCAGCTAATGGCGATTAGTTGGCTTGTTATGCTTAATAGCTCAGATTTAACAAATGATACTTGTGCAATAAAAAACATTATATCGATTACTGTCGAAACATTAAGTCAGATTACTTGTTTTTCTTGTACTACTGTACTAGAATACTGAAACAAGATATTATTTGCCCGACTATTATAAAGATTAAATACTATGAGCACTAACCCATACCACAGTTTATTAACTCATCTCGCAAATTGCAGTGACAGTACCGCTATAGAGCTATTATTCAGTGCACTATTAACCGATAAAGAGCAGCAAGAAATCGCCAATCGTATCCGTATTTTTGACTTGCTTGAGCGCGGTGTGACCCAGCGTGAGATATCTGAGCAACTCGGTGTTGGTATCGCCACTGTTTCGCGCGGCGCTAAAGCCATGCAAGTGCATGATGTGAGCGCTTTATTAAAGACTCATAGAGAAAATACATCTATAGAAAGCACACCTATAAAAGACGCTTAATTCATCAAAAAGCACGATTTCTTTTTGCCTGATTTTTATCTGATAAATCATTGAACTATTTTGGACCTTGTTATGACCTCTGCTACTTCCAAGCCTAATCAACCTGCTGCTATTGATATTCCTAGTAAGCCACAGCGCATTAAACTCACGCAAGATATCGATTTTTTCGCATTATTTAAACGTATTGAGCGCGCTTTTGAGACCTGTTATTTACTCGAATCATTGGGTGAAGACGGTCATATGGCGCGCCATCATGCCATTGGTTTTGACCCGGTTATGACCATTGCCGCTATCGACCGTACAACTTTAGCGATTACTGACAATAAAACCGCTGAAACCAGTCATTATCAAACGGACAATCCTTACGAGCTATTGCGTAAAATTACCCCACAGCACGTTATTGCTCGCGACCAAAGCGGTGGACTGGTCGGTTATTTAGGCTATGACAGTGTCAATTTCTTTGAGCCAAGTCTCAATGCTAAAGCCAGTGACGACTTTGAACCCTTTAAATTTGGTGTCTATTTAGATGGTCTGACGCTTGATAAGATGACCGGTGAGATTTTCTATTTCTACTATCCAACCACGCAGCAAGACAATCGTATCGAGCAAATCAAAGCTTTACTAGATGCGCCCATTCCAAATTATGAGCCGCCCACCGTTGAGTTTTTGGGTGATGGTATGAGCCAAGAAGAGCATGCTAAAGTCGTCATGCAAGTCAAAGAAGACATCATCTCTGGGCGGATCTTTCAGTGTGAGGTTGGCTTTAAGTCCAAATACCGCATTGTAGGCGACAAGATGCCGATTTATGAAAAGCTGCGCGCGGTCAATCCATCACCGCATATGTACTTTATGAAATTTGCTCAGCAATGCATCATTGGCGCCTCCCCTGAGCTACTGTTTCGCTTACGTCAAGGTGAGATGGAAACCTATCCACTGGCAGGCACCGCTAAGCGCGGCGTCGATATCGCAGAAGACCGTAAGCTTGCCCGTGCTTTGCTAAACGATGCCAAAGAGATAGCCGAGCACAATATGCTCGTGGATTTGCACCGTAACGATATCGGGCGCGTTGCGCGTTTTGGTACGGTAAAAGTACGTAGCCTAATGGACATCAAACGCTTCTCCCACGTCCAACATATCTCCTCTGAAATCGTCGGTATTTTGCATCCTGATGAGGATATGTTTAGCGCCCTTGCTAGCAACTTCCCTGCTGGGACATTGTCAGGCGCACCAAAGGTCGAAGCAATCAAAGTCATTAATGAGCTAGAGCCCGATGGTCGCGGTGCTTATGGTGGCGCGCTTGGGTCATTTAACTTTAATGGCGATTGTATCTTTGCTATTCCTATTCGCAGTCTATTTATCAACGGTGAGTCGGCTTATGCGCAAACCTGCGGCGGCAATGTTTACGACTCCAATCCTGCTGATGAATACTTAGAAATTCAGCGTAAGCTTTCTGCCATGAAAGTGGTCTTAGACAGCTTTATGACAGCCTAAACTCCCTATATTTCAGCAAAGAGCTTATGACTTATGAATGTTTTAATTATCGATAACTACGACTCTTTTACCTTTAACCTCTATCAATATATCGGTGAGATTCTGCAAACTATGGACAGTGATAAAGATGGTACTAAAGAAGCAGCCAACGTCATCGTCAAACGTAATAACGAGATTACCTTGGCTGATGTACAAGCGATGAATCTTGACCGTATCATCATCTCACCCGGCCCTGGTGCCCCTGATGACCCCGCTTATTTTGGCATTTGTGCAGAAGTGATTGAAGTCATGGGCAAAACAACGCCGCTTCTTGGCGTCTGCTTGGGTATGCAGGGTATCGCCCATGTATTTGGCGGTGATGTGGTACGAGCCGGCGTACCGATGCATGGCAAGGTTTCAGCCATTCGCCATGACGACGCAGGTGTCTATCAAGGCTTGCCACAAGAGATAGAAATCATGCGCTATCACTCTTTAATGGTGCAGGCAGATACCTTACCTGACTGCTTAACCGTCACCGCCGTCGTTGCTAATGATAAACATCATGATTTAAGTTTGGCTGAATCGGCGCTTGCTGGTGATGAGATTATGGGATTGCAGCATACAGAATATCCGATTCAAGGCGTACAGTTCCACCCAGAGTCCTTTGCCACTGAAGGGGCTAAGCGATTGCTAAGCAATTTTCTACTACAAGTTTAAATCATGCAACTTAAGTAGATTGAATTTTAAGTTTAATAGACTTGTGTTAGTCCTTCATTAACGCTTTAATGATAGACTGAAAACAACAAATAAAAGGCAGCCTTTAACAAGGTTGTCTTTTGTTATTTCAGCATAGCAATGGGCAATGAGCACGAAGTCAGAAAAGTGCTATTAGCTAAAAAGCTTACACAGTTTATTATTTAAATTTGCTAGCAAATAAAATAGAGAGCGATATGGCAAACACCGGTAGCGCAATGTCAGCGCGGCAGTCATGGATAGGCACCATTCAAATTATCACAGCCGCTGTCTGCTGGGGTACCTTGGGGATATTCTCGACCTACCTCAATCAAATCGGCTTTAGTGGCTGGCAGATTACGATTTTGCGTATTGTGACCGCTGCTTTCCTTATTCTCATTATGTTACCAAAGCTATGGCCATACCTCATTAAGCTGCGCCCAAAGCAGTGGCTTGGACTGGCGATACAATCGTTGATTGGCGTACTCGGTATGTCGGTATGCTATTTCTTTGCCGTTATCTATGTTGGTGCAGGTCCTGCCGTTGCTTTGCTTTATACCGCACCCGTTTTTAGCTTATTATTTTCGGCAGTTTTGCTTAATGAATCCATTACTCGGCAGTCGGCATTACTGGCGCTCATGGCAGTATTCGGTGTTGGTCTAACCATGTTAGGCGATGCGGCACAAGTCAACTGGGGCATCGTGCTTGGCCTGCTATCAGGCGTGTGTTATTCCCTCTATGGTGTACTCGGCAAGCGCGCGATGCACTATGCACACCCTGCTCCTTTGGTGTTTTTTACCTCTATTGTTATCAGTGCTGGCGTATTGCTCTTACTACCCGAGACCTATAAAACGTATGGGCAATTATTGACCTTGCCTTTGCACACTTGGGGCTACGCCTTGGGACTGTCGTTGATTGGAACCGTCGTGCCCTTTGCCCTCTATATGAAGGCATTAGAGAAGCTGCCTGCTACTCGTGCATCGGTGTTTACTATCTTTGAGCCTTTAACCGCGATTGCTTTAGCGACGCTATTACTGCATCAGTCATTGTCATGGATTCAATATTTAGGGGTGGTATTAATTCTACTAGCGGCTTTATTTAATGCGGTATTAAATGGTACGACCACTCGTGTACCGCGTTGGTTAAAAAGACGGCAAAAGGTTTAATGCTGCTTTTTAATCTTTAGAAAATAACAATTAAATAAGAAAAGCCCCAACCATAAATTATCGTTGGGGCTTTTGCTTAACAGCTGGTAAAGGTCTTAAAACCTTACTTCACAATAAAGTATTTCCGCTATAAAAATTTGATTAACACCTTAAATCATTTTCACTATTGCACAATACGCTGTAAAAACGCTTGCGTACGTGGATGCTTTGAGTCCTCAAACAACTGCTGCGCGCTGCCCTCTTCGACCACCACACCGTCTTCAATCAAGACCACATGATCAGCGACATCACGGGCAAAGTTAATTTCGTGGGTCACCACAACCATCGTCCAGCCTTCAGAGGCCAGCTGCTTCATGGTTCCAAGGACATCTTGTACCAGCTCTGGATCAAGCGCAGAGGTTGGCTCATCGAACAACAATAACGACGGTTCAATAGCCAGCGCACGCGCAATACCAACTCGCTGCTGCTGACCACCAGATAGCTGAAACGGGTACAAATCCGCTTTATCCGAGAGCCCGACCTTTTCGAGTAATGCTAAAGCCTGCGCGCGTGCTTGCGCTTTGCTTTGCCCTTGTACCACCGTCGGCCCAAGCATTAAGTTTTCAAGCGCGGTCTTATGCGGAAACAAATTATAAGACTGAAATACCATCCCAGCTTTACGTTGCAGTGCCAGCAAGGTTTTCTTTTTAGGCTTAGTAGCAAAGTCGACCGTCAAGCTACCATCATCAAAAGCAATAACCCCTTGATCAGGGATTTCTAGTGCATTTAAGCAGCGCAAAAAGGTGGTTTTACCCGAGCCTGACGGTCCTAATATCACAACTACTTGACCTTTATGAATGGTCAGATCAATGCCCTTGAGCACTTGATTACTACCAAAGGCTTTGTGAATATTGCTGACTTGAATCATAAAAGTTCCTGTTACACGGTTAATGCTACATGCGGATATTGCTAAAACTGTCGTAAAATGAGTAGATGAGCAGATAAACTACTTAGCCACATAGCGGTCGAGTCGGGTTTCAAGCTTACCTTGGATAAAGGTCAAGAACAGACAAATACCCCAATAGATAACCGCCGCTTCAGTATAGACCAGCATAAACTCATAGTTACGCGCGGTGATAATCTGGGCTTCTTTAAACAGCTCAGTGACCAGTACCAATGATGCCAACGACGTATCCTTTACCAAACTAATAAAGGTATTGGATAACGGTGGCACTGAAACGCGTAACGCTTGCGGCAAAATCACATGGCGAAAGGTCTGTAGATACGTCAAGCCGACGGTTGAGCCTGCTTCCCATTGCCCTTTTGGAATAGACAAAATCGAGGCACGTACTGTCTCCGACGCATAAGCACCGATATTTAACGAGAAAGCTATAATCGCAGATGGAAATGGATCAAGCTTTAAGCCAACACTTGGCAGCCCATAAAAAATAATAAACAGCTGCACGAGCATCGGCGTGCCACGAATGGCAGACACGTAAATACGGGCAAGTCTATAAATAATCTCATGGAACCAGCCAGCACGCGGCACGATACGAATCAGCGCCACTGTCAGCGCAATGGCCATCCCAATCGCAAATGAAATCAATGCCAGCGGTATCGAATAATAGATACCGCCTTTGAGCATTGGCCAAAACGAATTGATAACGATTTGCGCCCGCGCAGGGTCCATAAATGGCAATAATGCCAGTAGTTCAGCTAGCATAGACGTGATAGAAGCGAGCATTATTTTTGTTGACTTATATCAGCACCAAAGAATTCTTCGCTAAGTTTGGTTAGCGTCCCATCGGCGATTAGCGCGGCCATGGCTTCGTCTAGTTTTGCAACAACGGCATCATCACCTTTTAGCAATACCAATCCTGAACCGGTCTGCTCACTAACAGGGGCTGTCAGTTTAATCTCAAGCGCACTGTCTGGAAATTTCTTTAGATAATCCAATACAGCAAGATTGTCATTCATGGTAAAGTCAGCGCGGTCTTGTTTGACCAACTGAATCGCTTGCGCCATACCGTCTACAGGGACAACTTCTGCGCCATAACGCTCGGCTAGCTCGCCATAGTTACTGCTAAGCGACTGCGCTGAACGTAGACCTTTTAGGCCTTCCCACGAGCTATAGCGATTGTCATCAGTTGGGGCTAAAACAACAGCACCTGACCAGCTATAAGCGGTCGCTTTATCATATTTTGCTAAACGCTCAGGGGTGGTTAGACTGACTTGATTGGCGACCATATCAAAACGCTTCGAATCAAGTCCTGCCAGCATCGCATCCCACTGGGTTTCTTTAAATTCAACCTCAACGCCTAGTTTGTCAGCAACGGCACGCGTCACTTCGACATCATAACCAGTAAGCTTACCGCTCTCATCATGATACGTGAACGGCGGATAAGTGCCTTCAGTACCGACGTTGATGGTGCCGCCATTATTGATACGCTGGAGCAAA
Organism: Psychrobacter sp. CMS30; assembly: GCF_904846565.1. Lineage (NCBI taxonomy): Bacteria > Pseudomonadati > Pseudomonadota > Gammaproteobacteria > Moraxellales > Moraxellaceae > Psychrobacter > Psychrobacter sp. CMS30. Next base: position 83,417 of record NZ_CAJHBF010000004.1, read on the forward strand.
TCAGAACCACCTGTTGCGGCACTGTCAGCCGCATTGGTTTCGGCGTCAGTAGTAGGTGACTGATTACAAGCGGCAAGCAGTACGGTGCTGGCGGCAAGGGCTAAAAGAGTACGACGTTTCATAAGACGTCCTTATAAAGTAGGTGAATAATGCAAAAAAATATCAGACCAACAAATAGGGAGAAAACGAGCAAACAGTTTTGACTAAAAATCGCGCCTATTGACTGTCATGCTTGGCTTTGGCTTCCCGATTTGAGGGTGCTAAAGATATTTTTCAATACTGTTTTTATATTATGTTGCATAGGTCACGCTAAGTGACGGTTAACATTAATAATAATTTTAACCGACCATGCTGATTATGCAACACTGACTTACTCCTATACTAACGTAATTGGGTAAGGATAAACGTACAAAAACAGTGAGCATGGGTAAGATTGCTAGCATCTACTGGCTGATAAATATTTATGTCTCAACTTTTACATAAAACCAGCTATAAAAAAACCGCGCCTATCATATAAGATAAGCGCGGCTTTTAAGAGACAGCGTTAGTTTTTAAGAAATGCTTAGTTCAAAATCCCATAAGCACATAGTGCATCAGCCACACGCTTAAAGCCAACGATATTGGCACCGGTCATATAGTCGATATAGCCATTATCAGTCTGACCATAATTTTCTGACGCTTCAGCGGCGCAGTCATGAATGTTTTTCATGATGCACTTTAAGCGCTCATCGACTTCTTCAAAGGTTTTATATTGGCGTACTGAGTTTTGCGACATCTCAAGACCAGAGACGGCAACACCGCCGGCATTAGCCGCTTTACCTGGTGCATAGTGCACACGGTGCAGACGAACGTAGTCAATCGCTTCAGCGGTCAATGGCATGTTAGCGCCTTCGGCAATATATTTGATGCCGTTTTCAACCATTAACTTGGCATCGTCTTCGTTGACTTCGTTTTGGGTCGCTGATGGAATGGCGATATCACCTTTGATATGCCATGGCTTTTGCTTAGCCAACCATTCACCACCATACACATCGACATAGTCACACAATGGCTTGCTTTGGGCTTTTTGCTGTTTTAGCCAATCAATTTTTTCTTGATCCATGCCATTTGCATCATAAAGCGTCCCTTGTGAGTCAGATACGGTCAGTACCGTTGCACCCAGCATATGCGCTTTTTCAGCAGCATGTAGTGACACGTTACCAGCACCTGATATCAGTACCTTTTTACCTTTGATATTGTCGTTTTGCGCAGCAAGCATACTCTCTAGGAAATAAACGGCGCCATAGCCAGTCGCTTCGGTACGCATCAAGCTACCACCAAAACCCACGCCCTTACCAGTCAAGACACCGCCGTGCTCACGCGTCAGGTTCTTATACATCGCAAACATATAGCTGACTTCGCGTCCGCCGACACCGATATCACCAGCCGGCACATCAATATCTTTACTGATGTACGGATGCAGCTCACGCATAAAGGCGTAGCAAAAACGACGGATTTCGCTGTCAGACTTACCCTTAGGATCAAAATCAGCACCACCTTTAGCGCCGCCCATTGGTAAACCTGTTAATGCATTTTTAAAAATCTGCTCAAACCCTAAAAACTTTAGTACCGATTGGTTGACGGTAGGATGGAAGCGCACGCCCCCTTTATAAGGACCCAAGGCATTACTGAACTGCACACGCCAGCCGCGGTTTACCTGTACTTCACCTTTATCGTTTTCCCAGTTGATACGAAAAGCGAAAACACGGTCAGGCTCAACCAGGCGCTCAAATATTTTAAAAGTATCATATTCCGAGTGGGCGTCGTATAGCGGAGCAATGGTGATTGCAACTTCTTTTACCGCCTGAATAAACTCAGGTTGGTGGGGGTAACGTGCTTCGACATTTTCGATTGACCTGACTGATACTCATATAGGTTCCTTAGGGTAAAAATTGTAATCATGCTGATTTACACCGGCGTTTTATCGCTTAACCGCAAACGATGGGATGCAAAATGCGAGCGTGGGATTGAAATCGTGCCTATACGCTGCTGGGTGCTAGGTATAGGAACTGGTGGGATTAGAAGCCAACTGATTGTGTTTCTAAATCATAAACCCAGAAGCACAAACAAGTTTTATCTCATAACTATATATCATTTTTTTGGTGTATAAGTCTAGTAAATATCGCCATCATGAAAAGTTATAATGGACATTTTTCTCATTATAGGCTATCGACGACGTGGTCGTGAAAACTCATCGGTCAAAAAACCTTTACATTTATTTGGCTTTTTTCATGCCAGTGCATAGACAAAACATAGGACGATGACATGGCATTGACTGTTTTATTTAACGGTGTAGATTATTAAGAAAAAATTCAAACTGGTAAAACACACCAATACTAATCAACTTATATTTACTAATAAAAGACTGTCTAAAATAGACGATCAAAAAAGTGCACTCAAAGGTTAAAAATAAGCAACTTTCAGCCTTTAACGAGAGTTTCTCTATATCAATGCTAATAGTAAGGGTTTATAATATTGCCCGCTCATCAAAGACTATTGAAGATTTTATTCCTTCTTATTGTGTCACTTTTTCCATTTAATCACTCGTTACAGAGAAATTGTTATGCGTACAGATTCATTCCAGCAAATCTTAGAAGACCTAAACAGCTCATCAGCCGATGTGGAAGCATCTGCCCTTATCTCTAACGACGGTCTTATGATTGCATCAGCCTTGCCGACAGGCGTTGATGAAGACCGTGTTGGCGCGATGTCTGCCGCTTTACTGTCATTAGGTGACCGCGCAGGTCGTGAATTGGCTCGTGGTAGCATCGACCGTATTATGATCCAAGGCGAAAAAGGCTACGTGATTATGACCTCATCAGGCGATGAAGCGGTATTAACCATTATGGCAAAACCAAATGCCAAACTGGGCTTGATTTTCTTAGACATTAAACGGGCCTCTGAAGCCCTTGCAAAACTGATTTAATTGCTAATTTCAAAGGTTTGTCGATACAGTGTTGTGCCACATTCATACGATAAATCGCTTTAGAAACAATATTTTAATAAACAACACTTTAAATGAAAATTGACGCTCTGTCTTATAAAAATTATTTAAGGTAATGCACACTGTTTATATTGAATGCTTGATTGTTGAATAGGTGGTTGTTGAATAGGTGGTTGTTGAATAGGTGGTTGTTGAATAGCTGATTGTTGATATAGATGATTAAGATTGATACCTGCTTAGTTTCTGGGTGCCTTTGCAAGAGTAATCACTATAAAGCCAGTATCAAGCATATATCGAGACTTACTTAACAGTTTTAGCAGTTAAGTGTTTTATTTGAGTTTAACCATTTAGTTTCAGACAGCGGCTTATGCAATAAGTTTTAAAGATACGTTTAAGACCATAAACTGAAACCAAATCCGCTTTTTAATAATTATCAAAATAATGATAAATAAAGGAGATTACAATGGGTTCTCCACTCCCCGACGCCATGAAGCCTGAGATGCCTGCCGAACAAGTCAGCATGACTTATCACGATGGCACTTCGCGCACTGTTTATGATACCGGTATCGAACGCCCTTACCCTGACGGTAAGCTGATTGTGTCACGTACCGATTTAAACGGTGTTTTGACGCGCGTTAATGATGCTTTTGTCGAGATTAGCGGCTATGACGTCGATGAATTAATCGGCAAGCAGCATTATATTTTACGCCACCCTGACATGCCAAAAGCGGCCTATAAAGACTTATGGGCGACCGCTGCTGCTGGGCAAAAATGGCATGGCTATGTGAAAAACTTATGTAAAGATGGCAGCCATTATTGGGTGTATGCCACTGTGGTGCCAAACGTACGCCGCGGCGAAACCGTTGGCTATACTTCGGTGCGCCGTAAGCCATCACGCAGCAAGATTGATGCGGCAATCGCTCAATATGCCCAAATGAAACAAGACGAGGAAGGCTAAATCATGACGACACATAATATGTTAATCGCCCCTGATTTTTCGCCTGAGCGTTTTGCAGGCTGGCACATGTTTAACACTTTGATTCAAAAGCGTGCCAATCTCAATATGCACCTAAACATACCCGACTCGCAGGCTGAGCAACAAGGCATTATCAATCAAGGTGATATTCAGGTTATTTATGCCAATCCTTTTGATGCTGCGACCCTTATCCGTGAGCAAGGCTACCGTGCGGTTGCGCGCCCTATCGGCAAATCTGATGAGATGGTCATCGCCGCTGCCGCCAATAGCGATATCAATAGCCTAGAGGACATCAAAGCTGGCGCTACCGTGGCGATGGCTGATAATCGCGATGTCAAGCTCATTGGTTTACGCTTGCTTGAAGCGGTCGATATAGCAGAAGCTGACCTTAATTGGACGGTGACTGAGACTTATCAAGCGGCAGCGCGCCAAGTGATTAAAGGTGATGCGCAAATAGCGTTCTTTATGGCGGAGATTTTCCATAGTTTTTCACGTCTAACCAAAGCACAGCTATCAGTGCTAATTGAGAGTGATTTGGCAGATATCAGCCACGTCTTACTGATTAAAGACGGCTTCCCTGATACTGACATCTTGATGGATGCGATTCTTAATCTGCATAACGATGATGATGGTAAAGAAGCGTTGGCTGAGCTTGGTATGCCGCAAGGTTTTGAAGCCATGGATGAAGAAGACGCTGAATTTATGATTGATTTGATGCAAACCTTACTTGATTAGCAGATTCATTGTTCATTGTTCATTGTTCATTGTTCATTGTTCATTGTTCATTGTTCATTGTTCATTGTTCATTGTTCATTGTTCATGATTCATGATTCATGGTTCATGGTTAATTGGCATCTTACTTAAGTCATAGTGGTTGTTTAATAGCGCTAAACAATAACTGTTAAACCGCACTTATTGAATAACAGCTATGACTAACAGGACACGCTTATGTCTGATTTAGATCTCATCAAAGAAAGTGAAATGGCGGCGCGGCGCGTCTATCGTCTTTACTCGCGTAAGATATTTATCGCCCCCAATAATCGTCATTTTCACGAACAACGTATCAATGCCGCGCTACTGCTAAACGAAAAAGAGCCGCTGCAAGGCGCGGTGGCCGATTTCTTTTATGGCTGCTGGTATGACATCCCCTATGATGTCACCAATATGTTTACCCGCTTGCAAGGTCGCATGCTGCCGCATATCGAACAAGGCTTTCGCGATTGTATTGATAAAAAAAGCTATATTCAAAAAAACAGCATGCTAGCAACGCGCTGGAGCGTACTGGTATCGCCATCGTTAAATGAACAAAGCCAGCGGCTGCGCATCAGTAGTGATGACGCCAAAGAAATCGCTAAAGATATCACCAGCGACTTGATGCTCGCGCGCGATAATCAAGACTGGGACACCATAGAGCAAATCGAAAACGAGTTTTTTGCCCATTGTATCGCGCGTCATGACCGTTTGGCGTTCTCCTTGGTGTGGTTTCGCTTGGGTAAAAGCGATTGGCAATTTGATGAGCGCTGGAATCATTGTCAGCAAAAACTTGACCAAACTAAAAATGTACAAGACGCTTAGAGCCTCAATCATTTTTAACCCCATCATAAAAAATCCATCTAACGGGTAGCCGCTATGTCTTCTTATTTAAACGCTGATAAAACCTATCTGACTTTGACCCCAGCCGGCATTTTTGAGGCATTTTCGCAAAGTGAACCAACAGTTGAGCAGTTATCACTACAAGACTTATTGTCTTATAACGAAACTTTGTTAGCCGCTGATTGGCTCGAGCGTTATTCTGACCAATGGCTAGACAGCTTTTTAGAGCATGGCTGGATTGAGAAGCTGTCGCTATTTTTGCCCGCGCCAAACTTACCTTTAGACCAGTTTTTACCCTATGTGGTTTCAAGCTTGTCTGGGAAACGCCGCGCGGCGATTGGCTCTGATGAAGGTTTTTGTCTGGCGCGGATTGGCTATAGCCAAGAAGAAGCCGATATGCTGAGTGTGGCGGCGGCTGACTTTTCAGGTTTTATGCTGCGCCAAAAACAACGCGGCTGGGCAGTAGAAAGCCAAGCTATCTCTTTCTTTCAGCAAGTCGATTTGCTGATTCCTGAAACCAGCTTTGTGTTTTTATGGATTGATGGCTCAGGCTACGTGCTTATCATCGATGGCGAACCTTTGACCAACAATCGCGCTTTTGTTGAGCTGGTATGGGCACTTAAAACCTCTGGGCTTAGATTTACGAATTAGACCCGTTCTTTATTAAAGCCATCATTATTAACACCATCATTCATTAAATCCGTACTAAATCAAGCCAGCTGCTTCATATAAATGCACCTTTTAACCATAAGCGGTGCATTTTTATAGCTATAGCTTAAACATTATAATAATAACTATCTGTCTAAAATCGGCTTCTATTTTTATAAAATCACACAGTAATAATAATACCCTTAGAATTAACAGCAACTTGTCAAATGTTAGGTCATACTAGATGCAACCATTTGGTTATTTTGCATACTGTATAGCTATACAGGTTTTTATAACATTCCTACATTCTTATATTTAAATATTGCTACATTTTCCTATCTCCAAGCGTTAACCTACCCTTTTACTAATTATAATCCCCGAAAGTGGCAGCCTTTGCCAAACCTTGCATTCTTGCTTATTTTTTAGGACAGTTTATGACTTCGCTGACTACCGTGCGCGTGCGTTATCAAACGATTGAAATTGGCAGCACCGACATCCACATTTGTACTTTACGTGACAATCAACAATTTAGTGACCCTGATAATGAGGCATCAGACCTCGGTATTTGCTCGGCGTCATGGCCGATGTTTGGCGTGATTTGGCCATCAAGCTTGGTGCTCGCCAATCATATGCTTGATTATGATATTGCGGGCAAGCGTATCTTGGAAGTTGGCTGCGGTATGGCGCTCTCTAGTCTGCTACTCAACCATAGACATGCTGACATCACAGCGACTGATTATCACCCGACGGTTGAGTATTTCCTTGATAGAAATACCACACTAAATAATAATAAAGAGATTAACTTTGAGCGTTTAGACTGGGCTGAAGACAATAGCCATCTTGGCAAGTTCGATATCATTATCGGTAGCGATTTGCTGTATGAAGACCAGCATATTGATATCTTGGCGGAGTTTATCGAACGTCATGCACTGCCAACTTGTGAAGTTATTGTCGTTGACCCTGGGCGCGGGCGCAAAAACAAGTTGACTAATAAGATGGTTGAATTTGGTTTTAGAAGTAAGCACGTTAAACCTGAGGACACTACTTATCTTGAACTACCATTCAAAGGGCATATTTTGACCTTTTCGCGTTAAAATCTGAAAAACCAATAACTTATATAATAAAAAAAGACGCCATTTCACGGCGTCTTTTTTATACATTTTATAGCGTGATTTATTGCTAGTGTCATTTATAGGTTCACAAGTTTATAAGCGTCTAACCAAAGGTGGTTGCACACGTGAATACATAATTAATGAGATGCCATTAGATATCAGCTCAACGGCTAATAGGACGCCAAGAATATAAGTCGCTGACTGCGGATAGCTGGTAAATATCATGATAGCCAACGCAATCGAGATAAGCCCTGAGATTAATATCGGCACAAAAGCCACTGTTCGGCGTAAACCAAAAGCCACTATCACTCTGACAATACCCGTTGCCATAAATAAGATAGCAATTACCATGGTCAAGGTTAAAATACCTTGTAGCGGGTTTTGTAGCAGCTCAATACCGATAAATATGCCAAGCACACCGCCAATGGCCGCTAGCACTTTACCCGTCGTGGTATAAGCACGGAACAGGGCAATAAACTGTAAGATACCGACAAGAAGAAAGACGAATCCAGCCAGTTGTTCAGCAGCGAAACTGGCGCTAAGAGGATTGAAAAAAGCAAAGATACCGCCAAGAATACTAATGATACCAACCACCAGCCATAATGTACGACTCATAAGACTCTCCTCCTATTTAATAAAAATTAAATTATATCGCAGAGCATTTGCACTCTTGTATGACGGTCGTAATAGATTCAAATAGTCCTGTTACTATCTAAGCGTGAACATTGCATTGTCATCATAAGCCTGCTAATCGCTATTTTACTCACATTCCTATTCCTTATCTTTCAGCTACCTAATGATAAATCATGCCATCGCAAGCACTTGCCAGCCAGCCGTCGCCTGATACTTATCTTGATGAGCAAATAACGGATGGCTTTGCGCTTCTGCAAGCGTGAGTACAGGCGTCACACAAGCATCGACGTCGCTAAATACCATTTGCCAATGCGCTAATGTTTGACTGGCAAACTTTTCTGTCATGGCTTGCTCGGCTTTTTTGCTCTCAGCGGCATTTGGCATAAAGCCGCGCTGCCAATGCGCATCAACGTATTCAGACAAATCCAACGTCTCGCACAACAATCGCCAAAATTTAAATTCTAATGAGCCGACTGCCATATGACGACCATCTTGGGTTTGATACAACCGATAGCAAGGTAACACGCCGCCTAAAAAATCATTCTGAGGCTCTGGGCGTTTTCCATTTATGTTTTCCATCATATCGGCAGTTGCTTTTGGCATTACTAAATGATGATATAAGCTATGCGTCATGCTGACGGCGATATGGCGCCCGCGCCCCGTGTTTTTGGCAGCAAATACCGCTGCTAATAAGGCAATGACCGCAGTATCACTGCCACCAGCCAAGTCGGCAAACTGCATATTGGGCATGGCTTGCTCGCCTGTAGCGGTCTTTAATTGTGCCAAAGTCCCACTCATCGCCATAAAATTGATATCGTGACCCGCTTTGGCCGTCCAAGATTCAGCCGTTTCATCAAGGCCATCAGCAATGCCATCAGCAATCCCGTAACCAGTGATAGATATCATGACGAGCTTTGGATTGATAGCATGTAAAGTGGCAGCATCTAAACCCATACCTAGCAGCACTTCAGGACGAAAGCTATCAAGCATGACATCGGCATCCTTGATATGGGCTTTGATAGTTTCAATCCCTGCTGCACTGCGAAAATCGATTTTTTCGCAGTGCTTCCCATGGTTTAAAGCTTTAAACAATTCACCAAACGCCCGTCCTGGGTCACCGTTTTCTGGTTCGATTTTGACAATCTCTGCCCCCAAATCAGCAAGTAATCTGGTGGCAAATGGACCGGGTAAATTACGCGTCAAATCGACTACCTTTAAGCCGTGTAAGCAATCAGCCATCATATCTGTCATTGAATGATTGTTAATCGAAGAGCTGGGCGTTGAATTACTGGGTACTGAAGAGCTCGGCATTGAATCACTATTCACCATCTGCAAACACCTCGCCTTTATTAGCCATCTCAACCAAAATCTGGGCAGGCTCAAAACGTGCGCCATATTTTGCGGCAAGTTCGCGACTACGCGCAACAAAACGATCTATACCTGTGGCATTGATAAACTGTAAGGTGCCGCCTTGATGCGGGGCAAAACCCCAACCAAAGATAGAGCCTACGTTGCCTTCAGCGACAGAACGTAAAACCCCTTCTTCATAGCAGCGCGCTGACTCATTGGCTTGGATATAAAGCAGGCGATCAATCAGCTCTTGCATATCGGGCTGTTCAGCGAGTGGCGGATATAGCTCAGTCAGCGCGGGCCATAGCTGCTTATCATTTTTACCCTCAGCATTTTGCGCATAATCATAAAAACCTTTGCCAACCTTTTTACCCAAACGTTCATGGTCTTTTACTAGCGTGGTAAGCACCGCTTCTGCAGGGTGGCTAACCCATTCTTTACCCTCAGCAAGGGTATCTTTTTTAGACTGCGCCATAATCAACATCGATAAATCAAGCGAGACTTCGTCTTCCAGCGCCAGTGGCGGCATCGGCATGCCAGCTTTAAGACCTGCGACCTCGATACGGCGCGGATGCACGCCCTCGCCTAACATCGCGATGCCCTCTGACACATAAGCGCCAAACACACGCGAAGTATAAAAACCGCGACTGTCATTGACGACGATAGGCGTCTTGCCAATTTGCAGCACAAAATCAAAGGCTTTGGCTAAAGTGGCATCATCGGTCTGCGCGCCCATGATAATTTCAACCAAGGGCATCTTATCGACGGGTGAGAAAAAGTGCAGCCCGATAAATTGCGTCGGACGTTTGCTTGCTACCGCCAAGCTGGTGATAGGAATGGTTGAGGTATTAGACGCATAGACGACTGATTCAAGGATAATTGCTTCGGCCTGCTCGGTGCATTTGGTCTTGATATCACGATTTTCAAATACCGCTTCGATGACCAAATCACAACCTGCAATATCTTTATAAGATGTCGTGGTTTGGATTTTACTTAATAACGCTGCTTTTTTGGTAGCGTTTGAGCGACCGCGACTAATGGCTTTATCCAATAACTTTTCTGAATACTGTTTGCCTTGATTGGCGTTCTCAATACTGGTATCTAATAGCACCACATCGATGCCCGCTTTGGCAGCAACATAAGCAATCCCCGCGCCCATCATCCCTGCGCCAAGTACTGCAACCTTATTTACTTTTTGACGCTCAAAACCCTTAGGACGTGACTGACCTTTTTTAATTTGATTGAGCTGCGTCCACATCGAGGTAATCATATTTTTCGATTCAGGCGACAGCACACAAGCGACGAAGTAATTGGACTCCACTTCAAGCCCAGCGTCGATATCGAGCAAGCTGCCCTCAAAGATACAGGACATAATATGAATAATCGCTGGATAATTGCCATGTGATTTTTGATAGGCCATGGCTGGGGCAACGGAGAGCATTTGCGCGTTTTTTGGCTGATTGGCATTGCCACCTGGAATTTTAAAACCCTTGATATCCCATGGCTGCTGCGCGTTAGGATTGGCTTTAATCCAAGCTTTAGCTTGGCTGAGCATGTCAGCTTCATCACTCGCGAGGGCATCGATAAAGCCCAGCTCCTTTGCCCGGCTTGCACTGACTATCTGACCTTGGGTCATCATCTCAAGCGACTTTTGCATGCCGATGAGGCGCATCAAGCGCTGAGTCCCACCGCCACCGGGCAATAGACCTAGCTTTACCTCCGGCAAGCCAAACTTGGCGGTAGGCGCATCGATAGCGAGTCGATAATGACAGCCTAACGCCACCTCAAGGCCACCGCCAAGCGCAGTGCCAGTCATCGCAGCAACGACAGGTTTACCGCATTTCTCAAGTTGACGCATGCTTGATTTGAGGTTCTCAACCAGCTCAAAAGCTTGCTCATGAGTTTGAATATTCGCCAGCTGATCGATATCAGCGCCCGCAATAAAACTGTCTTTACCTGAGGTGATAATTAAGCCTTTAGCGGATTCATCATTGATAAAAGCGTCGCTCAAAGCTGCAAACGAGTGATTAAAATTATCATCAATCACATTCATCTTTCGATCAGCTTGATCAATAGTGACGGTCACAATACCTTCATCATCACGTTTAGCAGAAAAGTTTGCCAGCTCATTAATTATTTGGGTGCAGTCCATGCTCATTATTCTTCCTTTCTGATATTAAAATGTCTTATTTAACCACTATTACTAACGATAACTTATACACGCTCAATGATGGTCGCGATGCCCATACCGCCGCCGACACATAAGCTAATCATGGCGGTTTTTAGGTTACGACGCTCAAGCTCTTCAAGGACGGTAGTAAGCAGCATCGCACCTGTTGCACCTAATGGATGACCCATCGCAATCGCGCCGCCATTGACGTTGACTTTATCGAGTGAAACGCCCAAATCTTTTGCTGTTTTCATCGGTATCGCAGCAAAGGCTTCGTTAATCTCCCATAGGTCAATATCAGCGGCCGTCATACCGGCTTTTTTCAGCGCTTTTTGGCAAGCAGGCGTTGGACCAGTCAGCATAATAGACGGCTCAGAGCCGATAACTGAGGCCATAATGACTTTCGCCCGCGGACGCAAACCTGCTTTTTTACCCGCCGCTTCACTACCCAATAAACAAAGCGCGGCGCCATCAACGATACCGGAGGAGTTACCCGCATGATGGACGTGATTGATACGCTCGATACTGGTGTATTTATCCAGCAATACACTATCAAAGCCCAGCGCGCCAAGCTGTGCAAAAGACGGTTTTAATCCTGCTAACGTCTCAACCGTGGTGTTATGGCGAATGGTTTCGTCTTTATCGAGTAATAAGCGACCATTTAAATCATGGACAGGCACTACCGCGTTATCGTAGTAACCAGCAGCCCATGCGTTAGCAGCGCGCTGATGTGATTCGGTGGCAAAAGCATCGACATCCGTACGGCTAAAGCCTTCGAGCGTTGCAATGGTATCAGCACCTACCCCTTGTGGTGCAAAGCCCGTAGCTGCATTCACGCGCGGATCGGTTGCCCACGCACCGCCATCTGAGCCCATCGGTACACGGCTCATCGATTCAACGCCGCCTGCTACCACCATATCCTCCATCCCCGACATGATTTTACTGGCTGCCAAGTTAATGGACTCAAGCCCCGAGGCACAAAAACGCGACAAGGTTACCCCAGCGACGCTTTCATGCCAGCCTGCATCAAGCACCGCAATACGGGCAATGTCTGCGCCTTGTTCGCCTACTGGCGTCACGCAGCCGAGCACCACATCATCAACCAAGCTGGTATCTAAGTTATTGCGCTGCTGCATGGCATTAAGTAAGGTGCGAACCAGCCAAATGGGCGTTACTTGGTTTAAGCTGCCGCCCGCTTTGCCTTTGCCGCGCGGGGTACGAATGGCGTCATAAATATAAGCCGTCTGAATCATGCTATGTCCTTATAGTCTTAAAAATTTATAATCTTAGAAGCCTGTAATCTTAGAAACTTGTAGTTTTAAAGATTGGTTTAAATGAAAAATTACATAAAGCGTGACGCCAGCTCTTTCATAATCTCATTGGTACCACCGTAGATTTTCTGTACGCGCGCATCGGCATATAAGCGCGCAATCGGATACTCCATCATGTAGCCATAACCGCCAAATAACTGTACGCACTCATCCATGACGATACATTGTTTTTCGGTTACCCAATATTTGATTAAAGCAGCATGCTGTACCGTTAGTTTATTCTCTACTAATGCTTCGATAGCGGCATCGCACAGGGCACTAGAGGCAATATAATGGCTATTACATTCGGCCAATTTAAAGCGGGTATTTTGAAAGCTCCAGACAGGCTTGCCAAAAGCGGTGCGCTCTTTGGTGTAGTCAATGGTCAAGTCCAATGCCAGTTTCATCGCCCCAATCGCTGCCAATGCCACAATCAAACGCTCTTGCGGTAACTCTTGCATCAATTGCGCAAAACCTAACCCTTCGACCGTACCTAATAAATTGGCTTGCGGCACGCGCATATTATTAAAAAATAACTCAGAAGTATCTTGTGATGCCATGCCAAGTTTTTTGAGCTTTTTACCGCGCTCAAACCCCGGCGCATTGTCGGTTTCGACCACGATTAAGGAGACGCCTTTAGCGCCAAGAGAGCGGTCCGTTTTGCAGGCAACGATGATTAAATTACCCAGTTGACCATTGGTAATAAAGGTCTTTGAGCCGTTGATAATATAGTCGTCGCCGTCTTTGACTGCATAGGTTTTGATGTTTTGCAAATCTGAGCCTGTGCCCGGCTCAGTCATAGCAATCGCGCCGATTAACTCGCCGGTTGCCATTTTGGGTAACCACGCCTGCTTTTGCGCTTCAGTACCGTGATGTAAAATATAAGGCGCGACAATCCCTGAGTGTAAAAAGCCGCCGAAACCTGCTTGGTTGGCTTCAGATTGTGCATAAATCAGCGCCGCTTCATGGCGAAAATCACCACCGGCGCCGCCGTATTCTTCTGGCATTGAGGCACATAAAAAGCCCATTTCGCCAGCTTCCAGCCAAGCCTCACGATCGAGCATGCCATTTTCACGCCATTTTTCATCATGCGCTTCCCAATCTCTAAAGACTTTAAGCGCACTCTCATGCAGCATCTCAATCTCTTCGTCCATCCATTTTGGCTTAAAGCAGGCAATAGTCATTGATCCATCCTTGGTTTTAATTGGTCATCATTAGTATTCATTAATAGGTATAAGCTTGATATTGCTTTCATTATTTATCAAGCCAGCCGCGGTTTTTAGCGTAAATAAGCTATTCGGGCTTATCAATATCATAACTGAGTTATTGATTGATAACTATCGGCATTTTCTTGGCTAACAATCCTCGGCTGCTTAGCGCTAATGAGTTAGCGATATCAGGTATCTCAGAAACTTTATACTGATAACCAATGTCTCTTATGATGGTTTCGCGCCAAATCCTCGAGTGTATGGGTTGTGTGTTTTAGTCAAACTATCTGACTTCTTTGGGTTAATATAACCTCTACTCGCTATCCACATTTATTAGGTATTAGGACAGGCTACGATAATTTGGCACAGCAGATACTCTCAATTCTTTATCCCAATTATTTATAAACCTCCTTATAAAAACCCTTTATAAACAAATAAAACATCAACAATAAAATAGGCAGAAAGTTATGGAAAATTCAAAACAGACATTATCAAAACAGCCACTACGCATCGATATCGTCTCAGACGTGGTCTGTCCTTGGTGTATTATCGGCTACCGTCAATTGGCTGAGGCGCTTAAGCAAACCAATACCGAGCATGAAATACATTGGCATCCGTTTGAGCTAAACAGCAATATGCCAAGCGAAGGACAAAACTTGCGCGAGCATATCATGGAGAAATATGGCTCAAGCAAGGAAGAGTCGGACGCTAGCCGCATTAGAATGACTGAGGCAGGCTCTGAAGTCGGTTTTGAGTTTAATTTCAATGACGATACCCGCATGCACAATACTTTTAATCTGCATCAGCTGCTGTACTGGGCAGGTCAGCAAGGGCAAAAGCCGATGCATGATTTAAAGCAGGCGTTATTCAGCGCCCACTTTACCAAGGGTCGCAATATTTCTGATAATGCGGTGCTTGCTGATATTGCCGCGGAAGTAGGACTTGATCGTAGCGAGGCGCTCGCGGTATTAGAAGAGCAGCGTTTTGCTAAAGAGGTACGTGCAGAAGAGCAGCATTGGCAACAGCAAGGCATTCAAAGTGTACCGGCGATGATTTTTAACGAGCGACATTTGGTCAGCGGCGCACAAGGCGTGGAAAATTACGTCAATATTTTAGAGCAGTTGGCCACTATGCAAGAGTAGGTAATAAATGAGTACTGCTTAATTTAACGGTTATTTAACATTTAGCTATCATTGAAATTTCAGTAATTATTTAAACATTTAAACATTTAAACATTGGACATCGTCATTGGCATGTCTCTTAGGAATAGTTTTATATGAGCAAAGATAAACTGATTACCTTATCAGATGAAGCAGAAGAAATCGTTTTGGATAAGCTGAGAGATTATATGAACGCAGAGTTTGATGTCGATATTGGTAATCTGCCCGCTAAGTTTTTATTAGACTTTATTATCGAAACCATAGGTCCACATCTATATAGTCAAGTGATTGATGATCTTGAACCTTGGCTATACGATAGGTTTACGGCAGTGCTAGAAGATATGCACAGCTTTAAAAAAGACTAAACGATAAACCAAAAATGCCGCCCTATATAAGTAGGAGCGGCATTTTTATTTTATAACACTGTTATTTTATAAGGCTAAATTTACAATCCCTATAATTAATAATGATGCTTAAAAATGAATAACCGTGCGGATACTCTCGCCTTTATGCATCAAATCAAAGGCTTCATTGATGTCTTCTAATGGCATGGTATGGGTGATGAAATCCTGTAGTGGAATCTCGCCTGCTAAATAACGCTCAACGTAGCCGGGCAGCTCTGAGCGACCTTTTACACCGCCAAATGCTGAGCCGCGCCAGACGCGACCAGTCACTAGCTGGAATGGACGGGTTGAGATTTCTTGCCCAGCACCAGCAACACCGATGATAACCGATTCGCCCCAACCTTTATGGCAGCACTCAAGCGCTGAACGCATGACATCGACATTACCGATACATTCAAACGAATAATCAACGCCCCCATCGGTTAATTCAACAATAACGTCTTGGATTGGTTTGTCATAATCTTTTGGATTAATACAATCTGTTGCGCCCAATTTTTTGGCAAGCTCAAACTTGCTTTCGTTGATATCAATCGCAATAATACGGCTGGCCTTTGCCATTTGTGCACCGATAACCGCTGATAGTCCAATACCGCCTAGACCGAAGATAGCAACCGTTGCACCTTCTTCAACTTTTGCGGTGTTCATCACTGCGCCCATACCAGTTGTGACGCCACAACCAAGTAGGCAGACTTCTTCTAGTGGTGCTTCTTTGTTCACTTTCGCTAAAGAAATCTCAGGCAACACCGTATATTCAGAGAAGGTTGAGCAGCCCATGTAATGATAGATTGGCTCACCATCTTTATAAAAGCGCGTGGTGCCGTCTGGCATTAAGCCTTTGCCTTGGGTTTCGCGTACGGCTGAACACAGGTTGGTTTTACCTGAAGTACACATTTTACAGACGCCGCACTCTGCGGTGTATAAAGGAATGACATGATCGCCCACTTGGACGCTGGTTACGCCTTCACCGATTTGCTCAACGATACCGCCACCTTCATGACCTAAGATAGCTGGGAATACGCCTTCTGGGTCTTCACCAGATAGCGTAAAGGCATCGGTGTGGCAGACGCCACTAGCAACGATTTTTACCAGCACTTCGCCTTTGCGTGGCAGCATCACATCCACTTCTTCGATAGATAGTGGCTCATTTGGCCCCCAAGCAATGGCGGCTTTAGATTTAATAAATTTATCTGACATAATATTCTCTCTTTTAATTAATTTTATCATTGATTACACGCAGACCCATTCATCTTATAGTGCTGACTTAGTAGACACAAGCCACTGTTGTGCGAGCCCGTACAGCTTTAAACTTTTATACTGACCATTATAGTCGTTTCTGAAATGATAACAATGTGCTATATTTGCAAATATCTTTTACACAGTGGTAATAATCATGCGCTGGGATGGTATTAGCGAGTTTGTCTATGTAGCAGAGCACGAGAGCTTTACGCGTGCCGCAAAAGAATTGGGCATTTCTACCGCGCAGGTTAGTCGACAGATAAGCGCTTTAGAAAAACGCCTAAATATTAAATTACTCTATCGTACGACGCGCAAGGTATCACTGACAGAAGAAGGCCGCGTGTTTTATCAGCACTGCCGCGGTGTGCTCGATGGCTTGGATGCTGCTGAGCAAGCAGTGAGTAACTTACAATCAAAGCCGCAAGGCAGGATTAAACTGACCGCCCCTGTCACTTATGGCGAGCAGCAACTGTTGCCACTGGTCAATGATTTCATGGTGCAATATAGTGATATCGAAGTGACGGCTTTTTTGAGCAATCAAAAAATCGATCTAATTGATGGCGGCTACGACTTGGCAATTCGTATTGGCAAATTAAGCGACTCAACCATGATGGCAAAAAAACTCAGCCGTCGTACCAACTTTGTCTGTGCCGCACCTACTTATCTTGAAAAATACGGCACACCTCATGCTCTGTCCGAGCTGAGTCAACATAACTGCTTACTTGGCACGCGTGATTATTGGCATTTTATAGAAAACGGTAAGAACGCTGATAAAGAAAAAAACCTGCGCGTGTCTGGCACGGTGCAATATAACAGCGGTCACAGTCTAGTCGATGCAGCGTTAAAAGGTCTGGGTATCGTGCAGCTGCCTGACTATTATGTGCAACAGTACTTAGCATCAGGTGAGCTAGTCAGCTTATTGGATAACTATAGAGAGCCTGAAGAAAGCATCTGGGCTATTTATCCGCATAACCGTCATTTATCGTCAAAGATTCGATTGCTAGTAGATTATCTAGCGGAGCGTTTGGCTGTGTAATTAGTTTTGGCTTAGTCATTCTTTGAGGTGTTGTAATGCGACCCTTTACTATGCGCAGTTTATTACGCACAATGCTATGAAGCACAATGCTATGAAGCACAGTGTTATAGCTCACAATGAATATTCGATGTTGCTAACCATCAATCGCTGAATAAACAACTACCATAAAAAAGGACTTTTTATGCTTAAAATTATCTCTATTGCGGCGTTAGCTTTGGCTGTATCCTCTTGCGCCAGTGTCGAAAATATTTTAAACGCGCCAGACAAGGTGCAGTCAACGCCAAAAACGATGGCTGCTATCAATGCTGAGAAGGGTTTGGTGACGATGCAAAGTCATCACTCCGTGCAAGATACCACTGATAAACTGGCAGCGATTATCGAAAGTAAAGGTATGAAAGTATTTGCGCGCGTCGATCATCAGAAAAATGCGCAAGGTGTTGATTTAACATTAAGACCGACGCAAGTGATTATGTTTGGTAATCCGAAAGCAGGCACGCCATTGATGAATTGCGAGCAAAGCGTCGCCATTGACTTACCGCAAAAAATCCTCATCAGTGAAGATGCCGATAAAAAAGTATGGTTGTCGTACAACAATCCTGAATATCTCAAAGACCGTCATAATATAAAAGGTTGTGATACTGCTATTGATAACATCGCAAAAGCCCTTGATGGTGTTAGTAAAGCAGCTATTGCAAAATAAGCTATAAATGCAAATCTGAACAAATAAAAAGGTGGGATGCAAAAGCACTCCCACCTTTTTCATGTTTTAGAAAATTAACTTATTAGGAGTTCTCAGATTGTGCGATTTGCTCATGCAACTCTACTTTTAACTTCTTCGCACATTCGATAATCTTTTTTCGACCAGCAGGAATAGCACCATATTCAATCGCTGTCTCTCGCATTTGCACCGTAACATCATAGTGCGGATAACTGGCATGACGGTGGAATAAACGCGAATCTACTTCAATCAGCGCAGCAAAGTCATGCAACTCTTGCAGGGTATCTGCCAGCATATGGCACCACTTATAGCCTTTAAATTCTATCTGCATAAAATCCACATATGTCGCCATAGTGTCGCCTCCTTTATTATCATTAGCTATTTTATCATGTGTTAAACAAAGCTTTCACAAAACAGCCATTAGAACAATTCACGTGCATCTTTCTTCAGCTGTTTCAGTAGGGTTTGGTATTCGCTATCATTGGTTTCAAGGCTGCTTAGACGTCCATAACGCAGTTGACGATAGTCCTGCCTCATCTGCATTATTTTTGCTTGGACAATGTCTGAATTACCGCTATCTGTTAGCTTACTAACTTTACTGCTCTTATTACTACTTTTAGCATTGGTATCAGCGTCGATATCAGTATTTGAATCAATTTCTCGGTCATCAACCGCTATTGCCAAGCGCTCAAGCCAAGCAAGCTGCCCTTCGCTCTCTTGACGAGTCAGTGTTTTATCACTTTTACCAATACGTTTTGATAACTGTGCAAGCGGCTGGTCTGCTGGATGCCAACGCTTACGGCGACGTTGCCAAATGACAAAGACCAAAATCACCATGACGGTAATAGCACTTGCCGCTAGCCAAATAATTTGCTGCGTGATTGAGCGGATGTTAAACCATTTGAGTAGCGAGTCAGCTTGCTTGTCCTGATCGTAACCAACGACGTCTTTTTGCCAATAGTAGCTCGCTTGGTCAGATAGACGGCGTAAGGTTTGTAGCATTTGATACTGCTGATAGCTGATTTGTGCCCCAGCGCCATCACCGAACATTGCTGCCCCTTGTGCCTGAGTCAGCGCATCCATCCCCTGCTCGACACGCTCAGGCGCAACAAAAGCCGTCGGATCGACACGTATCCAACCTTGACCCTCAAGCCAGACCTCCGTCCAAGCGTGCGCATCCTTTTGCCGTACTTCCCAAACATTGCCGCCACGGCTCAGCTCACCACCTTGATAGCCCGCCACGACGCGTGCTGGAATGCCAGCGGCGCGCATCATAAAGGTAAAGCTGGAAGAATAGTGCTCACAAAACCCCGCTTTGGTCTCAAATAAAAACTCATCAATACGGTTATTATTCAGTCGTGGCGGAGACAGTGTATAACGAAATTCCGTTTGGTTAATCCAGCGCTCAAGTGCTTGCATGTAGCGTACTGGGTCTGAGTCTGATTGAACAAACAGCTGCTGCGCCAATGCTCGTGCTTGCGGATTGCCGTCAGCTGGTAGGGCAAGATTTAGACGTCGCGACTCATCAGACAGAATCGGATCGATACGCATCGGTGCAAATTGCAATACCTCGTAGCGCAGCTGCTGGGTAACCGGCTGGTCTTTTAATAAGGTAAAGTCTGAGGTGATACTGACGTCTTGGCGCTGAGCAAAAGGATAATCAAGTCCAAACAGCCAGTTTTGCTGCGTTGGCTCTAGGATAATCTCATAGCTGGTAGGGGCAACTTTTACTTCATCAGGGATAGTTGCAAAGGCATTCTCAATCCAAGCAGGTGTTTGCGGTGCAGGCTGCCATTGTCGTTGCTGAGGGCTAGGACGCCAAGTGACTCCATCAAAGTCGCTAAACACCAAACCACGCCAATAGAGCTGCTGCTGTGGTGGGCGGTTATCTGCAAACTCTACCCGAAACGCCAACTCAGTCGATTGTCCTAAATTGGCAAAATCACCGGGCGACATGCTATCAGAGACACCCGTGGTCGCTTGCTGACCTGAGAGCTGCACGGACCATAGCGGTGGCAAGCGCGGAAAGAACAAAAACAACACGACCAATAACGGCAATGCCCCAAGACCTAATACACCTAAAGTACGCAAGCGACCATCGCCGTTAGTATTGCCATCGTCATTTAAAGCAATAAATGCCAACAACACAATGACCGCCCCGACGATTACTTCTAACGTCGTCACAAGACCTTGATCCATCAAAAATAGCGCGGCAAGGACAAACAGTGAAAGATTCAATACCACATAAGCATCACGGCGCTTATACATCTCCCACAACTTACTAATGAGACATAGCACTAAAAACGCCACGCCCATATCGAGACCGAAAGCGCTATTATAAGTCAGCCACAGACCTGTAAGCCCCAATAAGAAGCCGAGCATTTGCATGCTTTGATAGACGCGTTTTAGATGCGCTAATTTTTTAAATCGCGCTTTCACACGCGGCAGCTGAGCAATGATACTGACCACCGCAAAACCCATTAGCCATAACGGCAAATGCGCTGCATGCGGTAAGATAATGACAACTTGAGCAATTAATACCCAATAATAGGCTGGTAAGGCGAGCAGCTTGCGAGTCCATTTAGCATTGCTGCCCTGCATAGCATGAGCATTGGTATGAGCATTGGTATTTTGACCCAAAGCCAACTGCTCAAAGCTTATAGATTCTATAAAGTCTGATTTGGTAGAGACAATAGAGACATCGATCGCTTTTTTTGAAAAAAATCTTTTAGCATTGGTCATATTAGTCATGGCGCTTTTGCCAACCTTAGCAAACACGCTAGCGCAAAGCTATTACCGTCACCCATTGTTGCAGCAGAAGGCGTGTCGCCAGCTAAACGCATGTTAAATGGCACACCCAGCTCACCTAATGTCACTACGCCATAAGCCAGTTGTGCGAGTTTTTGTTCATGATGCGCCGCTGGCATATCAGCATAATCCAACGTTTGCTCATGACCGACAGGATCGGCAAAATGCTTGGTAAACATTCCCTGACCGCGCGCCACATGACCCCAAGAAACCCTTGCTAGCGACTCGCCTTCGATATAGTTATCTAGCCGCTCAAAATCATCTTGACCTTGCCTAGTCTGTCCACCCGTTGGCAAATCCTCCTGACTGGCAATGGCATACTGGGCCTGCCAATCAAAGACTTCAGGTTTTGGATACACCCAAGCGCTACGGGCAAAATAGACATAAGACCATGCGCGCATAATACCTAACGGATAAACGGTTTTGATAATTAATCTTGGTAATGTCAGCTGCCCACGACTGTACGTTTGTACAGGCAAACGAATCACTTGCTCGCCTTGCAGTCGTGTCACCAATATCGACTCTTGAGTACTAGCGCTATTTTTGATTTTTTTACTGGCTTTTTTATCTGTCTTATTATTAGCCTTGCTATTAACCTTACCGTCAGTCTGCTCAAAGCTAAATAATAGCTGCCGTCTTGGTTGGCGGCTCTCACTAATCAGCTGCAAGGTCACCCAGACAGGCGCACCTGCTTCTGCCATGGTCACTTCTATCAACTGTACTTTAAGACCTGAGATATGGGCAAAGGTCACATGAAAGCTGATAAGCCAAACGCTGACCAGATAAAAACACAGACCCAACACCAAGTTATTGCCATAGTTGATACCAGCAATAAAGGTGATGATTAATAACACCGCATATAGCAGCCCTTCGCGGCTAAAAAAGATATAGACATTACGCAAATTGAGCGTGGCGCTATCGCTTTTTGGGGCCCGCGCGGCAAACCAACGGCGTAATGCGGAACTAGCTGGTACGGTGAAGGCTTTTGGCAAAAGGCTCATGACTACCCTATTCTTAAAATTAATAGTCTTATCGCTAATAAACGAGCAGCTTTGGAAGTGAATCTATTATGAACAAAAATGGTCAAACAATAACAGCCACTTCTGCCAAAATGCGTTGAGCGATGGTCTGAGTCGCTTGCCCACCAGTCACATGCGCGGGTACAAAACGCTGGCCGAGGCGATGATCGGTGACGGCAGCAAACACGGCTTGGATATCTTCAGGCGTGACCTCCATATGCCCCGACACGTAAGCATAAGCCTGTGCAGCACGCTGTAGCGACAGCACGCCACGCGGTGAAAGACCGTGATACTCAGAGCTTGCACGTGTTTTGGCGACCAATCTTTGCAGATAATCTAAAACCACATCCGCGACATACACCTGCTTAACACCTTGTTGGGCTAATAATACAGCCTGCGTATCAAGCACCGCGGGCAGCTCTTTTAATAGCTCGCGGCGGTCTTGACCTTTTAATAGCTCGCGCTCAGCGGCAGGTGATGGATATCCTAGCGACAAGCACAATAAAAACCGATCTAGCTGCGATTCAGGCAGTGGATAAACGCCCGCTTGCTGCAATGGGTTTTGGGTGGCAATCACAAAAAACGGCTGCGG
Source organism: Psychrobacter sp. CMS30 (assembly GCF_904846565.1). Lineage (NCBI taxonomy): Bacteria > Pseudomonadati > Pseudomonadota > Gammaproteobacteria > Moraxellales > Moraxellaceae > Psychrobacter > Psychrobacter sp. CMS30. The sequence goes on from NZ_CAJHBF010000004.1 coordinate 106,373, forward strand.
CAAAGCATAAGTCTGCCCATCTTGGGTTACTTGCCGCTCTTCCATCGCTTCTAGTAATGCACTTTGGGTCTTGGGACTAGAGCGATTGATTTCATCAGCCAGCAACAGCTGAGTAAAGATAGGACCGGGACGAAATTCGAACTGCTGTTTGCTTTGGTCATAGATGCTCATACCCAAAATATCAGCCGGCAGCATGTCATTGGTAAACTGCACGCGGCTAAAGCTCAGACCGAGTAATTGCGCTAAGCCTTGCGCCAACGTCGTCTTACCCATGCCCGGCAAATCTTGCAACAATAGATGCCCACCTGCCAGTATGCCGCTCAGCGCCAACTTGATGGCCTGCGGTTTATCTAATACGATTTGATTTAACTGCGTCATTAGCTGAGCAATTTTTTGCTGGTTGCGGGGATAGTCATTGGCGGCAGGGTTCATTATCAATTCTTAGCTCATTTTTTATGGTGATGATTATTTTAAATAGCCATGTGAAATAGCCATGTCAAATAGTCAGGTTAAATCGGGCGTTACTTTATATCGTCAGCGGTTGGCACCGGTGCACGAAGCGTTGATAAATAAGCAATCACATCGGTACGCTCCTGAGCATCTGGCATCGGATCTGATAGCATTTTCGAGTCTGACATGGCTTTTTCTGCATCAGCGATATAAGTATCTAGCGTTTCAGCATCCCATACCCAACCTGATGCCTTAAGCCCTTCGCTATAAGTATAATCTGCAAGCTCAGCCGCTTTGGCACCATATATATTCATCAACTGCGGGCCTTTTTTATTGAGTCCAGGATTTAGCTGATGACATTGACCGCAAGCATCTTGATATATAAGCGCACCATTATCGGCGTCACCCTCGGTATAAAGTGGCAACGTTACAGGATCGCGATAGTCAGGCGGCGTTTTCTCACAAGCGCTGAGCAATAAAACAGCGGCAAACATACCGCTTAATTGATATTTTTTGAGTATAGACATGTTGTAGAAATCTTTAATTGAGGGGCATTTGCTATGTATGCGTCTACCTCGACCATTATACAAGGCAAAGAGTGATGAACCTACATAGCACTGCGTAGGAAATATAGGGGTAACTGCTAAAAATTAATAATTGCTGATTTTGCTAACATAAAAGTTGCTTGGCTCGCCTTTAGTTAAAATCCAATTCGCCTTTTAAAACTTAGTTGCCAGTTAAAGCCCAGTTGTCTGAAATTTTTCACGTATTAGGTTTAGGCTTGGATTTATACTGTGACTTAGGCTTAAATAACACCTTAACTCTCGCTAGCAACTTTGATGCTATTGCTAGGCGCTTCGAGATAAAAGCCCTGCAAATAACGCGCGCCCACGCTCCAAGCAACCGACATGGTCGCAGCATCTTCAATATAGGGCATCAAGACATCGACGCCAATCTCATTGGTGCGGACGATAAGCGATTTGACTGTCTCTAGATTTTCAGGGGTATCTATCCCTTCCACATAACTTCGGGCTAAACGCACCATATCAGGTTGCACGAAATTGGCAACCTCAACAGCCTTAGCAGACGAGCCAAAATTATTGATACATAACTGGCAATTTACTTGATTAAGGGCGGTAAACTGAGATTTAGAGACGGTTAAATGGTCAGCAATATCGTTTTCATTAAACTGTAAGGTTAATGCACCCGCTTTACCGCCCACCGCATTGATTAATTGACTGGCCACACTTGGCAGCTTTTTATCTATCAAAGAGGCGTTGGTCAGTTGTACCAGTAAGCGCGCTTCTGGATGGGATTTACGCACGTCATTGATTTTTTTACAGGCATTGATAAGTATCCAGCGGTCTATTTTTTCAAGCAAATTATGCGCTTTGGCCACTGCCATAAACTGGTCGGGCGTCAATATCGTATTGTCCGCATCCGCCAGTGGCAAGCGCAGATATACTTCAAAGAAATCACTGCGATCATGATTAATGTCATATATCGGCTGAAACAACAGCTCAAAGCGATTATTGGCAATCGCATCGACCAAAGATTCGGCCAGCGCATGATCATCACTATTGGCATGTTCACTGGCGTCATATAGATGGTATCTGCCGCCATGATTGGAGGTTTCAATCAGAATTTGATTGATCGCATCCATCGCCCGCTCAAGTAGCACTCTCGGTTCAGGAGTGTTTTTTTCTATCTTAACGATAGCGATACTTGCTGTGGTATTTGTCGTCCGCTTATCGACTTCGATAAACAGCTCACTGATGGTTGAACCAATTTTCCCAGCCAGTTCTTCAAGATCTGCGGTGCTTTTATTTTCCACCAAGATGGTAAAGACCGTATCACTAAAACGGCTTACATGGCTTTCTTCTAAGAGCTCATCTGTTACCAGCTTATCTAAAGCATAGGCAACTTGCTTAACGGTGGCATCTATCCCTTGCAGACCCAGACTGCTTCTAATTTTGCCCACATTATCGAGCTGAATATAGAATAACCCTGCCGTCGACGCACCCTGTTTTGCTTGTTGATATAATGCCGCCAGCTGCTCTTCAAAGCTGCGGCGATTATGAATACCCGTCAGGCTGTCTTTACGCTCAGCCTCAGCCAAACGCTTCGCAACTTCAGCGCTATTACTGTTGTTTTGCTGAATAATAATTTGGGTAACGGGCTCACCATCTAAAGTTGCCGAGGCCAACTGTAATTTTGCCTCAAAGGTAGAGCCATCTTTACGCTTGCTCTCAAAATTAAACTCAACGTCTTTACGGCTTCCTTTATCAAACTGACGTAAAAACTGTTTAAAGGCTTTAACGTTATCACCGCCTGCAATCAAGTCAATCACAGGTATACCGATAATGTCATTCATCGCCTCAAAGCCAAACAACTGCAGATAAGGGTCATTGGCAAAAATATGAATCCCTTGGTCAATATAAGCGACCGCACTTTTTGAGTTTTTAATCAGGACGTTGGCCCGTTGTTCTGCTTCAGACAAGACATGACGCAAGGTCTTAAGCTGCTGACGACAGCGTAAACTCTCATGCTGCAAACAAATCGCCATGACGACTGCCATCTCTTGCTCTACGCAAATGGCTTTAACCATTGTACTATTCATCACAGCAGGCAAGCCGTCTTCGTTTTGAGCGCTGGCAGCAGCCTCCTTATTCATCAAGCAAATCGTTGGCAAGTCTATACTCTGCTCTTGAACGACACCAACCACGTCAGTAAAGCTCATATCATAAGCCTGACCAAACACCAATACATCCCATGATTGACGTAGCGACTTTAATAGCTCTTCTTTATCATCCAATAAACCTAAGTTCACATTGTCATAATATGACCCTAGCAATGCTACCAGTAGCTCAGCGTAAAGCTGGTCGTCATCGATTACTAATAGGTTTAAGACGGACTGAGTACGCATAGGAAGCCTTTTAAATCATAATAGCGGTTTTGTCATTATAAACAATAATCTAACCGACTGCTGCTTAAGTTACAATCACTAAGTGTTGTTTATCAAATTGTTGTTCATTCAATTACGGTTATTAAGTCGCTCTTATTAAGTCGCTCTTATTAAGCTGCAATCATAATGCCATCTTCTCATGAATTAAATCTGATGAATTAAATACGCTCAGCCTAATGTTAGAGTTTAAGTGTTCAACGTTCAACATTGAGTGTGGCAAAGTTATTTTATGCTTTGATAAGTAGGCAGTTAAAGTTGCGCCACTTCATATTGGCTAAACTCATCTGTCATCATTAAACGCCGCACTAAGCGCAATGTTTTTTGTTTGGTATTGATACGCATCATCACTCTATCCCCCACGTGAAAATGAGACGTCGGCACGATCAGGCTAGAAGGCGTTTGCAGCTGCTCGTCATCACCAACGACAAACGCGGGAACAAAATGCCGACTGCGACTATCTCTATCTTGCAGGCGAATACCACAAGCAATAAGCTGATGCCCCAGCACTTGCCAATCAACTTCCGGCTTTTCTAGATCTAAATTGAGCCAGCGCACCACGCCTATTGACCAAGCAGTCGAAGCTGGACTTTCAGAGCGACACAATAAGAAAAGACTCATCGTTCGCAGTGGCGGCGGTGCAATAGAGTTCAGGGCATCATTTTCTGCAACTTCGACTATAGCCTTTACTTTTTTGCCGCTATATTTTGCTTTAGGGGTATTTTCTCCAGCACTGCTTGCGCTGATAGCTGGCTCCACTGAATCTGGCAGCAAGCGCAAGGTACGAAAATCGGACAAAGCATTGTCACTATCAAACGTTTCTACCCCTAACATTGTATTATTAGAAACGGTATTAGCAGAAACGGCATCAGGAGAAACGGTATTAGCAGACAGCTTTTTTGGCACGGTATCATAGCGAGGTTGCTGATGCTCAGGCAGATATTTTGCCGCAATGAGAGTCGATAAGCTTTGCTCATGACTAACGTGGTAATGAATGTCATTAAACCCTGTAATGATATGTGCCTGTTGTTTGGCGCTTTGTCTAATCGGTAGCGTCAATGGCGGCTGAATATAGCGATAGCTCAAGGTTATGGCAACCGTATTCATTAAGGATGATTCAACCCCTTCTCGACCTTCCTCGATGAGGGTGTCCCTACGGGATTTTAGGTAGGTAACCAGCGGCGCCAACTCTATAAAAACACAGTCATGATGAGCATCATAAGGGTTAATGGCAGAATGGGCGGTCAAATAGGTGGGTGGATTGTCACTGTGCAGATTGACGAACACCTTTGTTTCCGTCTGCGGCTCTATAGATGCGACGAGATGTTCGCTCCACTCTAGGAGCAAACGCTGCACCATTAGCACAGTGGCGCGGCGCATAGCGCGTACGTTCAATAAACTATGCAAGCATAGCTGACCATATAATTGATGAATATTATCGGCGCAGTGGGTCGTAATATAAGAACTCAAATCGATATCAACTGTCTGCTGTTGGCACGCCATATAGTAGAGCTGATTAATATTAGACCATAAATATGGCGCAGGCTTCTGATAACAAAGCGCCTCTTCGAATAACAGCTTTTGATACATCAACAGCGTTTGGTAAGTAGCAATGGCTAACGTGATTGATAAGGATTTCTCATTGGTCAGATAGCGCTGCAAAAGACCGTTTGATGCTTGCAGCTTTTTATCTTTTAAAAAGGTGATTTCTCGCTGTATAACACCGTCATAGACCATAATCATTAAATAATACAGCGACTTCACCTGCGCCACATAGCCGAGCTGATAGTCGTTAAAAGCATTTGCCTCATATATATAGTGTTGGCGCAGCGTCGCAATGAGCTTATTAGCTGCCTCCAGCACAATATTGAGTAATGTCAGACGTTGCCGATCATCTATAGCTGCCACGCGCAACTCTGTAAGGACTTTTTCTAGCTGCTCTGTTTGCTGCGCCTCCGTTTGCATGGGCAACAGCGCCGCCCATTTAAGCAAGTGCTGCTCATCTTTATTAAACGACTTCGTTAAATTAATTGATTTCGTTAACATCCGCGATGAGCGCGCATCAATGCTTAAATACTGTTGAAACGTCGATAAATTTACCATTACTATCCTTAGTAATTACGCAAGTTATCAATAGGTCTATGGAGGTTTAATGCTTTATTTACCTCAGCAACATTAACCTTAGGCATGACTATTACCTGACCTATTAACGATTTTTTAGTACTGTTTTTTAATGATTTTTCTTTATTTGGCGCTGGCCGCTGCGCTTTTATTAATAACTATTTTAATCGTTCTTTGTTTACTAAAACTAAAATACACCATATTGCCCATTTTAAGCATCGTTGTAAATATCAATCGGTACTTTAAAGGGTTTATTTGGCAACTCTCTGACCAATTTTGGCACTAAGTAACCGGGCAATACGGCGAGTAACGACCAATAAAGCGCAATGGCGGCGCGCACATCACTATCAAAATGAGCCGCGCCTGCCACTTTATCCAACACATGCAAATAATATGGCAGCACGCCAGCCGCAAACAAGCGCTGATTGAGTGCCGTTTGCACCGCCACGCTGTCATTGATATCCTTTAATAATACCGCTTGGTTTAATAAGGTCACGCCAGCCGCGCGCGCACGCTGCAAGTACTCAGCGGTCAGCGTATCAATCTCATTGGCATGGTTACAATGAATCACCATGACGATTTGACAGCGGCTTTGCGACAATCTATCCAATAAGGCATCATCTAAGCGCGCTGGAATCACCAATGGCAAACGGGTATGCAGCCTGATGGTGGTTAGTTGCGGAATCGCCTCTAAGGTATCGAGCCAAGCAAATAAGCGCCTGTTGGTGACATTTAATGGGTCACCACCGCTTAAAATCACCTCATTGATTTCAGGATGGGCGCTGATATAGTCGATAATGTGTTGTTTGGCATCGGCGGTTGGCATATTGGCGCTATAGTCAAAATGCTGGCGAAAGCAATAACGACAATGAATCGCACAGGCACCGGTAATCGTTAACAATACTCTTGACTGATACTTATGCAATAGGCCTTTCACCGGATTATGCGTATTTTCACTTAGGGGGTCGGCCACGTAACCGGTGACAGCGATTTGCTCTTTTTTATTGGGCAATACTTGTTTAAGCAGAGGGTCATCACCATCACCGACCGTCATTTTTGCCACAAAAGCGCGCGGTACACGCAGCTGAAAGTGCTCAGGTATATAGACCTCTGAGCGCAGTGATTCCAGCTTTAAAAGCCCAAGCAGCTCATCAATAGAGGTTATCGCTTCGGATAATTGCGTTTGCCAGTTTTTTTGTGTGATTAAATGGTTTATCATGACAACCTTATACCTGTGCCCAAAAGCCGATATTATACGCTCTTAGTGCGTAAGCTATCAAAGCGTACGAATTATTCATAAAACACTGAGCATCATAAGCGATTTTAGCGCAGCAAGGCCCAAACCCCACATCCAATTAGTGATGACAATACTTACAACCCTTAGGAGTCTTCCGTGGCAAGTTTTTCTACTAACGAATTTAAAGCTGGTCTCAAAGTCATGCTCGATGGCAACCCTTGTGCCATTCTTGAAAACGAGTTCGTCAAACCTGGTAAAGGCCAAGCTTTTAACCGCGTTAAGCTGCGCAACCTTCGTAGCGGCAAGGTATTAGAGCAAACGTTTAAATCAGGCGAGAGCTTGGAAGCGGCTGATGTGCTAGACACTGAAATGAACTATCTATACAACGATGGTGAATTTTGGCACTTTATGCACCCTGAAAGTTTTGAGCAGTTACAAGCTGACAAAACCGCGATTGGTGATGCGATAAAATGGCTAAAAGACAACAGTAACGCCCTTTGCACCATTACCTTATTTAATGGTGTACCATTATCTGTAACGCCGCCTAACTTTGTTGAATTGCAAATTACCGAAACTGATCCTGGTCTCCGCGGTGATACGTCAGGCGGCGGCGGTAAGCCTGCTAAGCTAGAGACAGGCGCGGTGGTACGCGTGCCATTATTTGTCCAACAAGGTGAAGTGGTTCGTGTTGATACGCGTACCGGCGATTACCAAACGCGCGTTAGCTAAGCGTTTTTATGCCTGACATGTTTTATTAAATAAAAAAAGCTTAACCGCTCATAAGTGGTTAAGCTTTTTTAGTGCTGAATACTTTAACATCTATTCTTTTTTAGAATGCCCTATCCTTAAATATTATTCTTCCATCGACTGTTTATGCATCAGCCAGTACTGCACTAGAGCATTAAGTTGTTCTTGTTTAAATGGTTTGGTGCAATAGTCCTGCATCCCCACATCGAGATATTTTTTGCGCTCGCCATCCATCGCATTGGCGGTCAAGGCGATGATTGGTGGCAGTACTTGTGGGTCATAAAGCTCATGCAGTTTAATGGTTGCCTGTACGCCATCCATAATGGGCATATGGTGGTCCATCAAAATGACATCATAGAGTTCAGGATTTAAAGCAAAAATCTCAATCGCTTGTTGCCCATCCCCAACATGAGTGACGGTATGACCGCTATTATTAAGTGCTTTTTTGGCAATCATGGCATTAACGCTGTCATCTTCGACTAGCAAGATATGCCCGACAAGCTCATGACTTGGCGCTGCCATCGTAAAGTCATTTTCGTCTTGCCATGTCTCGTAACGGGCCTCATCGATAGTCGGTAACGGCAGTAATACAGTAAAGGTTGTGCCGATACCGACGGCGCTGTCCACTTCAATATAGCCGCCCATCAAGTCTACCAACGACTTGCAAACGGACAAACCAAGTCCCGTACCGCCATACAGGCGATGCGTATATTTATTGGCTTGGTCATAAGCGTCAAATATCGCTTCCAATGATTCAGGTTTAATGCCGACACCCGTATCTGTGACCTCAATACAAAGCGTCATATCTTGATGATTGACCATACCACTATTATCGGTATCATAATGAGAAGCCTGCTCTTCATGGTTTTCTAATACCTGCTTTTCTAATACATGGCTTCCTAAATAATCGTCTTCATGACAGCCAGAGTTATAACCGCCCTGTCTATCATCACAAGGATTGTTTTCCATGTGCTTAACGTCAATCGTCACTCGACCGCCTTCGCGGGTAAATTTGATGGCATTATTGACCAGATTAACCATGATTTGCTTAAGTCGTACGGGGTCGCCTTTGACATACGGCGATAATGACTCGGTGTAATGGTAATCTAAAATCAAGCCACGCTGACGGGCTTTGACCGCAAACAAACTCACCACTTCATTACATAAACTCGATAAGTTCATCGGAACAGAATCGATAGTCATCTTGCCCGATTCAACTTTTGATAAATCCAAAATACCGTTAATAATCGCCAGCAAATGCTCATTTGAGACTTTGATATTATCAATATACTCTTGCTGCTCAGCGCTCAGCTCGGTCTCGCTTAACATCTCAACCATACCGATAATACCATTCATCGGCGTGCGTATTTCATGGCTCATATTGGCCAAAAACTCAGACTTCATCTCATTGGCATGTTTGGCATGACGCTGCTGGTTTTGTAGCTGCAAGGCATCAGCAGCCATCATCGCAAACTGTGCCAATAGCTCGGCGTGCTTGTCCGTAAACTCATGATGCGGCCGTACGTCCATCAAACATAAAGAGCCCAAACGGTATGTTTTACCGTCCTCATTCATGATAATGGGCGCGCCAGCATAAAAGCGCAGATGCGGCGATTCTGTGACTAAAGGGTTTTGATTAAAGCGGCTGTCAGCTGCTAAATCAGGGACGACAAAAACCTCATCTGAGAGTACAGTATAATTGCAAATCGCCACTTCACGCGTTGTCGTACAAACACCACCAAGCCCATGACCCGATTTTAAGTATTGGGTGTCTTCATCCATAAAAGTGATGGTGACTATCGGCATATTAAAGAACAGTTTGGCAAGCTCTGTTAAGCGTGCAAAAGCAGGTTCCTCATTATTATTCATTACCTGATATTTTTTGAGTCGATTGATACGCTCAGCGTCATCTGCTGCGATGGGATAATCGTTCTTTGGCAAGTTGGATGTAGACAAGATGGACTCCATTAATTCATATCAGACGCTTGACTTAACCGCTGCCTGCTTGAGCAATAATTGTAATGCCTCGCTGACCATCAGCATCGCCACTACCGAGGTGACGACTACCGCCGAGCCATAACCGCCGCAGTGCAAGCCACCTGTTTGACAGCTTTTATCAACGCGCGGTTGTTCTGTTGAATAGACACACTTAATACCGAATTTTTCTTTCAGCGCGCTATTGATGCCTTTTTCGTGGCGCAGCTTATTGCGCAGCTTGGCCAATAGCGGGTCTTGATAACTGTCGCGTAAATCACTTACCTTAATCTGGCTTGGGTCTATTTTACCGCCTGCCCCGCCCGCACAAACCAATTTTAACTTATTAAAGCGACAATGTAATGAAATCGCAAGCTTGGCATTCATATCATCAACACAGTCTAAAATCACAATCGGATTTTTTTGCGCCGCCGCTTTCGCTTGTGCGCGACTGGGCAATAACTCAGTAACGTTCTCAGGGGTCAAAAAATCATCTATCAAATGTAGGGTGACTTTTGGATTAATCTCACGGATACGGGTCGCCATCGCTGCAATCTTACTTTGCCCAAAGGTACTGTCTAACGCCGGCAGCTGGCGATTGACGTTAGAAGCCACCAACACATCCAAATCAATCAAAGTAATAGTACCCACTGCTGTGCGCGCCAATGCTTCTGCTGCCCACGAACCTACTCCACCGACACCAATCACATAAACATGCGCTGCGGCAAAGGTATCGACTGCCGATGCGCCATAGAGGGTTTGCGTGCCTTTAAAACGGCGCTCGTATTGCTCATCTGCATCGTCCGCCATATTTGCGCTTGCAGAAGCAAGTTGCTGTTCATGATGATGTTCATTAGTAGTAATGATATCTAGATTAGCTAAAGTAGCTGTTTGGGTTGTCGTTTGCTGCAATTGCGCCTCTTCAGTCATAACAAGTTAAAGCTCTTTTAAAAGGTGATTTATTATTCAATTATTTATTACTAAACTGTCTATTATTAAGCAGTTTTTTGCCATTATCAGGCTAGATAACGCCAATCAGTCTGTAAAGCACTGCAACTGTTGTGCCACAATTGCTCAGCAAGAATGGCTGGCGGCACATCGAGTAGCTTACTTAAACTCAGTAATACCCATGGCAAATTGGCAGGGACATTTCTATTATGAGCGGGCGCATTACCCCATTCATTATCTGGGCTTTGCCCGAGCGCCGACTGACTATTACCCGACTCTTGACACATGATGGGCGTCATATCTGGACAGTCCGTCTCAATCACCAAACACTCAATACCATCACTAGCGACAGCGGCTTGAATAGCGCGGCGTAGCTTTTTGGCGTTTGGATTGGTCACTTGACCGGTTACCCCAAGCTTAAAGCCCAGCTTTACAAATGCTTTCGCCTCTTGCTCACCACCACTAAAACTATGGGCGATACCGCCAAGCTCATGAGCATCATAGTCATGCGCTTTTAATAACGCCAATGCTTCAGCGTGCGCTTTACGAATATGCAGCATCACGGGTAACTTATGGCACACAGCCATATCAAGCTGAGCATTAAAAAAATACTGTTGCTTTGCGAACATCTCAGGCTGTTTCATCTCATCAGTAAAAGTATCGAAACCAATCTCACCGATGGCCAATGGACGCTTTTTATCCAGCATCTGCGCCATACTTTCTAGATGCGCCTCAGTATGCTGCTCAATATAAAATGGATGTAACCCTAGGGCAACATGCGCCTTTAAATGGGGCTGTTGCGGCGCATCTGCTTGACCTGCAATAGAGGATGGATACCGCTCATTGATTAAGCGTTCAGTATCATACAAGCGCTGAAAATGACGCTGCAAATATCCTACCAACACCAGATGGCGTATCCCTTGCTGATACGCTTGCTGTATCTGCTCGTCTCTATCAATATCAAATACCGGTGCATCAAAATGAGTATGGGTATCAATTAAAGGAAGAATAGCAGGTAATTCTGTATTAGCGTTAAATGATGCGCCAATGACCGTCATCAATAAACTCCAAATTTCTTAATGGTTAAAGCAATTTATTTCAATAGCATTTTTTATCGGCAATAAAGCCATTATTATTAATCACAGCTTCTATTTTAGCGCTGATTCATCTTCTTTAGTGAATTTATTAGCAACTTTATTATTCACTTCATTTTCAGCATTAGCCGCTAGTTTGCTATCTGCTTTTAGACTACTACGGCGCGGGAGAAGCAATAGCGCTAGGCCAACTGCCCCTAAACGCAACCACTTCTTTTTACGATTATTGCTATTACTACTACTGTTAAGATTGCGCATCATTTTCACCGAAGTATTTTTACCAAGACATCAAGGCACTTTCACCAAGGCACTTTAACCAAAGTACTTTCACCAAGACATACTATACGTTTGTTAATCGCTGTTTATGCATACTAGATTTATTCAAATATGTCACAATCAAAAGAAAGGCTATAAAAAATTGCTAATGAAAGCAATAAGTTATTATCCTAGGTTGCATTATACGCGCATCATAGAGGCGCTATGTATATCTGTGTTATGAATACGCAAACTAATGTACGGCGTCACTATCGTGCCGTACATTTAAGTATGCTTGTTATTGAGTATGAGCTTAAGAATTGAAGCTATTGAGGCTTAGGACAGTATCTGAAAACTTATCTATTATGAGCGTTTAGCGCTTTAACGGATAAGTTGTGATACCGCTACTGCTAGGGCTATCTACTTTGGTAAAGCCTTGAGAAGTCGTTTTTGGCGTTTGGTCACGTTTAGGTACCAGTGGATTGAGCGGCATCAATTCATAGTCGGCACTGATATTGCCATTCCAACCTTCTGTACCACTAAGCGGTAACTGTTTAATCGTGCCGTTTTTATCGATAACCAGTTGCAGAACGCGCATCTGATTGTATTTACGCTCGGTCACACTGGCTACAGCCCCGCCATCACGTAAGATAGTCGGCTGTAAAAATATGATTAAGTTACTCTTCTGGTTACTGTCGTTATCAGAGCGGAACAGTCGACCAAACAAGGGCATATTACCCAAACCAGGGACTTTTTGTTGGCGCGTAGTAGTGTTATCGCGCATCAAGCCACCCAAGGCGATGGTCTGCTGATCATCGGCTAAAATCGTGGTATTAATCAGGCTTTTATTGGTAATAAGACCGCTGGCATTGCCGGCGCTGCCCGGTACAACTGAGGAGACTTCTTGTGAAACTTCCAAACGTACGGTGCCATTATCACCAATATGAGGAATGACGTTTAGGTTGATACCGATATCTTGCCGGTCGATGGTCTGGAAAGGGTTGGTCGAAGAATCACTACCTGTGGTATAAGAGCCGGTGACAAAAGGCACGTTTTGACCAACTAAAATGCTCGCCTTTTCATTATCCAAGGTCAGAATCGAGGGCATCGACAGCAGATTGGCACTGGTCGATGAGTCAAGAGCTTGTAAGATTGCGCCATAAAACTGAGTATTACCTTGGCTGTCTTTTTTACTATCACCGATTCCAATCAAAGCCCCCGCAATCGAGCCTGCTGCCGCACTGATACCTGCTCCACCTGACAAGGCTGCTGCTGCAAGCGAAACCGCACTCGCGCCAACGTTATTAAAGTTGACGACGCCATAACCACTATTGGCATTACCGAGCGCCCATTGCACGCCAAGTTGGGTAGCATCATCGCCTGAGACCTCCACAATTGCTGCTTGAATCAAGACCTGAGCGCGGCGGCTATCAAGCTGATTGACAGCATCTTCAATCTCAAACATCAGCTCTGGCGCGGCATTAACGATGACAGCATTTTGGGTTTCATCGGCGATAATACTAAAAGGTCGACCACCGATACCAGTACTTGTGCCACCCGAGCTGCTAGTCGATAAAGCGGCCGCACCGCTATTGCCACTAGTATTGTTGCTAGCACCATTACCCACACTTGCATTAGCGCCGCTATTGAGTGTTGAGCCAGTACCACTGGCTCCGTTTAAAGAAGCAGACTCTAAGGTTGACGTCGCACCAGAGCTATTAATAGATTGACTGGCAAGTAAGCCGCGCAGCATCTCTGCAATATGACCGGCGCTAGCATATTTTAAGCGAAAGACCCGTAGCCCACTCAAACGCCTCGTTGGCGTGGTATCAAGCTGATTGACCATTTCTTGTACTTTGGCAATCATCTCAGGACTGCCTTTGACCAATAATCTATCGCTAGACGTATCGGCGATGACTTTTAGCTGATTGTTACCACCTTGAGCCTGCCCGCTACCCGCGCTTGCGACCAAAGCACTGATCAGCTCCATCATACGTTCGGCATCGACATGACGTAGCGGTATCACTTGCAAACTGTCATTAACGTTGCTGTCTAAATCACGGATAAGCGCCGTCAACTGATTAAGACTATCAGCGCGATCAGACAATACCAAAGCATTGACGCCCGGTACCGCTGCTGCATGAGCTGACTGCGGCATCAGTGGTCGAATCACGCCGAGCACTTCTGCTGCTTGGGTATTAGTCAAATAAATCACCCGAGTCGCTAGCGCTTCACCGACGCTATTACCCTGTAAATCTACCGCAACACCTGATTGTTTGGCGACGTTATCAGGCACCAGCTTAATCGTCGTACCCGAGTCGATAGCAGCAATACCATTGACCTGCATGACACTTAAGAACAGCTGATAAATCTCGTCACGCGACAATGCTTTGTTAGAAATGACGGTAACATTACCATTGATACGCGGATCAAGGACAAAGTTTTGATCGGTAATGGTCGCCACTTCATTAATAAAAGCTTTGATATCGGCATCTTGTAGATTGACCTTCCAGCTTTCTGCACTCACTAGCCCCGTACTCGCTGCCCATAGCGGAATAGCTAGGCACAGCGGACGGCACAGACGCATCAAACGCTGCAAAATATGGTGTAAAGGCGTGACCGAGAAATTTTGAGAACTGACCATATTGATAATTACCTACAGTGATGTCGCGGATATACTAAGTTTCATAAGTGCTAAGTTTCGTGTGCTAAATTTCTTGTGTTAAATACAATATGTGCTGAATGTAATATGAACTGAAACTGAATTGGATAGCTAATTAATGCTCTTTAGCGACTTGCCAACTATAAGAACAAGCAAGTCTGTATCTAAAAAATCGGCTTTAAAGTCTAAGCTAGAACTGCTGGCGAATGGTAATCACTTGATCGCCACGCTGCACTTCTATTTGTGCTTCACCGGCTTGCTTTACTTGCTGTAAGACGCTGGCATCTTGCCCAGGATTACTGCCAACGCTTTGACCATTAACGGTCAGTACCTTATCACCAGGCTCCAGCCCTAACCGATTACGCAATTTAGCCGGCATAGCGGCTGTGACCTGATAGCTCTCACCTGACGCCATGACGCCCATTCGACTTAAATAACTGGCGGGATTGGATTGTAATTCGGTAACGGCTTCATCAATTGCTGACTTTGGCTCGCCCTCGCTGCTTGCTTCCCCATTTGGCGCCGTATCAGGATTAACTTGGTCTGGTGATGGTGTATTAGGTGAGTTAGGCAACATAGTATTCTCTGGCAAACGCTGATTACTCACCGTACCTGCCAGCATAGCGCTTTGGTCGAGTGGCATAGCTTCTGCCATTCTGATGACGGTTTCTTTATCATAAGCATCAGCGATAATGACTTCATTCCAATCGACAGCAACCAGCGTATAGTCACTGTCTTTTAAAGTGTCACCGATACGGTAATTTTTCACTTCACCATTGACATCCAATAGGGCCGAAGACAGACTTTCCGGTATCGCAATAAGTACGCCTTTTAGCCCAATATTAGGCGGCGGTTGTACTGCGGCAGCGATAGGATCAGGGTCAGAAAAAATGGCAAACAAACCACTATAGTCGGTATTTGAGTTCGCTGTATTCTGTAAAGGAGCAAGCGGTAACGCGGGCGCTAATGGAGCAGCTAGTAGCAGCCACAGTAACCGCGCTGCTGTCCAACACAACCAAATAATGGCCAATAATAACAACCACGCTGAAAAGCGATTGAGCGTATTGATAATAGGTTTTATTCGCCTAGAAATATCGGTAGCATTCATCATCTAGCGCGCCCCCAAGCCATTGAGCAGCGGCTGCCGCACACTAACTACGGGCGTATCTTGCGGTGCTTGTCCTTTATATTCTGGCATGTTTTCTAGTAGGCGCTGGGTTAAGCTGACGTCTAACATATTATCGCCATCGATATACAGATCACCCAAGCGCTTATCTTGATTGTTTACCAGATTGATATGCAGCAGATTTTTATTGTTCTTTTGCTCGGCACTGAGCTCAGCACGCAGCGCTGGCATGGTGATATAAAAAACCTTACCACCGCTAGGGTAGCCCACTTCACCGCCAACCCAAGTCAGCTGACCACTTGCCTCACTAAAGCCGGACGCCTTGGTAGCTGAGCCACTATTATTCGAACCACCGATAGTCGAACCATTAGCTGAATTACTTGCGGCAGACTGACGTTTTAATGAGACGTTATTGACCTGAATCGGCGCATTAGGCAACTGCCAATCGACCACACTCGCCAAAGTTTCAGGGGCGATTTTACCGCTCATGTTTTGAACTTGCCATGAGCTGGTGCCTACTTTAACCTGACCATTTAAACGGGTTTGCTCTGAGCTGATATCAACTTCAGCCCCTAGTTTGCCTAATAATAAATGCCACGGCTGCCACGACCATTCAGCGGCGCCTGTAAGCGGTGTTGCTGACACGGGCAGCTGCCAAATCGCTGAGCCTTGCCATAAGTTGCCCGACACATGTTGCACATACGGCGTATCTGGGGCGTATTTTTCAAGTAGCCATGCCGCTGGCATTTGCAAGACGGCAAATAGCGCAAATAGGATAAAGCCAAATAGCCACCAGAGCTTGCGGGGACGCTTGTAAGACGATGTGGATACTTGAGGCACAGTTACCTAACTCTTATATAAGACAAAAACGTCATTATCATAGCAAACAATGGCATACAGATGACAGAAAAAAAGCCAGTATCTTTGCACCAAAATACTGGCGCTAAAGATACTGGCTTTTATCTATCCACTTGCTTATTAAGCAATCATTATCAATGACGCATGAAAGCAAAATAAAATCAGACATTCATAAAGGCGTTTAACTGATTAAATAGCAAAATCTTCCAATTTACGACCTGCGGCTAGGGCGTCTACCAACCAAGTTGGTTTGCGACCACGACCGGTCCAGGTTTCTTCGTTATTACTGGTATTGCGATACTTAATGCTGCGTTTTTTCTCAAGTTTCTCGCCCGCTTGTAAAATCTCTTCAATGCTCGCTTCACTTTCTTCAGCAATTTTTTCAAACTGCATATAAGCATCATATAAACGCTGATGTTGTTTTTGGGCAATAAGTTGCTGGGCATTTTCGGTAATGGCGCGTAGCTCATCAACGTTGAGGTTATTTAAATCAATCACGTTATTTTTGCTCATCATAATCTCCACTTTTATATCAAGGTTATAAATCAAATAGCATGATTGCTAATGACTTGTGAATAATAAAAATCGTAAGTAGCAGTAATATAAACAAAAATATAATCCATCACAAGTATTGATTGGTATTCAATGATAAAGGGCTACGCATAAATGCCATTAAAGCAAAAACGGTTTTAAACGTTAGTTGGTTTTATAGTAGTATTTATAATGTTGTTTATATTTTTACTTATCAATATATACAAAAGCCAATAGCATAAAAAAAGAGCCTGTATTCACAGGCTCTTCATTTTTTAATCAACACTTTTTATTTACATATAAGTCTTAGGTACACGTCAGAACGGAATATCATCATCTACAGGGCCATCAGGCATCGCTGACGGCTTCGACTGTGCTGGTGCTTGAGCGGGCTTATTAAATTGATTTTGCGCTGGCGCATTTTGATTGTTAAAGCTGTTTTGATTGCTGTTTTGATTATTGCCTTGTGACATACCTTGAGAAGCTGGAGCGCCGCCTTGGTTATAGCCACTTTGCTGGTTATTGGCTGGTTGACCATAATTATTTTGGTTAGCTTGACCCTGATTTTGATTTGAGCTTTGACCGCCTTGATTGCCATAGCCTTGACCCTGACTTTGACCTGAGTTTTGACCACCAAAACCACCACCGTCACCACTACCACCGGTCGCGCCATCTAGCATTTGCATTTGCTCAGCACGAATCTCAGTAATATAACGGTCTTGGCCATTGGGATCTTGATATTTACGCGTACGCAAGCTGCCTTCGATATAGACCTTGCTGCCTTTACGAAGATACTGTGCCGCGATTTCACCTAAACGATTAAACAATGAAATGCGGTGCCATTCCGTTGCTTCTCTTTTCTCACCACTTTGCTTGTCAGTCCACTGCTCTGAGGTCGCAACCGAAATATTGGTCACGCTACCGCCGTTACTGAATTGACGTGCCTCGGGGTCTGCTCCAAGGTTACCGATGATGATAACTTTATTAACTCCGCGCATAATGTTGTCCTTTTATTGACAAATTGTTTTATGAATATTTTAATAACTATTAAATGAAACTGATTAATAATATCAGTAATATGAATTTACTTTAACCAATTTTTGTTTAAATATCTAGGGGGCTTTGCGCCAAATGCGACAGCTCTTGTCGCGAAGAATCGGTCAGCTGGGTTTTGTCTAATTTTAAATAAGCGACCTGCTCTTTTGCCATCACGACCAACTCATCAACGCCTTCTACCGCCAGCATTTGCCGTGACCAATCTTGGATATTGATATCTTTAGGAATGGTAACGGTGGTACTCGATAAATAAGGCGGCTGCGCAATCGGGATAATCAACAGTAGCGCCGCGGCCATAATGGCGGCCAATATACCCCACGCCAATAGATTAGGCTGGGTCAATAATAAACCGCCCATTGCCCCGCCGACAAAAGCACCGAAAAACTGACTTGATGAATTCAGTCCCATCGCGGTGGCTTTATTGGCGACGGGCGCACGTTTCGATATCCACGATGGAATCGTCGCTTCGAGTAAGTTAAAGCCCATAAAATACAGCAATAAGCCTAGAATAATACCCACGCCGACCTGACTACCAATGGCCAATAACGCTAGGGCAGCGGTCATAAGCGCAATTGCCCCTAAGAATACTTGGCGCATCTTGCGTTTCTTTTCGGCGATGATAATAAAGGGTATCGCCACGGCGAAGCCAATAAATAATAACGGCAAATATACCAAACCCTGCTGACGTACCGACAATCCTAGTACGTCATTGAGCTGATGCGGTAAGATGACAAAGATGGCTGTCATCGTTAAATGTAGGGCAAAAATACCAATATGCAAACGGTTTAAATCGCCAATCTTTAGCACTGTCGCTAACTGCTGACCAATCGATTTATTATCAAGATTATGCTTAAGCACCCGTAGCGGCGTTGGTACAAATAGTAATAACAACATCGCCAAAACAGCGAAACCAGCGGTCAACCAAAATAACCCTGATATACCAAGCGAGCCGACCAATAAAGGCCCAAAGGCAAACGCCAACATAATTGAGGTAGCAATGGTCAAACCCATGGTCGCCATCGCTTTGGTGCGCATCTCCTCGCGCGTAACGTCTGCTAACAGCGCCATCAATACCGCCGAAACCGCGCCACTACCTGCCAGCGCCCGACCGATAATAACCTCGTAAATATCTGTGGCATTGGCAGCGATGATACCGCCAAGCGCAAATAATATCAGACCCAAAAAGATAATCGGCTTACGCGGAAACTTATCAGCGGCAAGGCTCATCGGTATCTGAAAAATAGCCTGCCCTAGCCCATAAATACCGACCGCCAAGCCAATCAGAAACGGTGTCGCATGCGCATAATTATCACCATACACAGAAAATACTGGCACAATCATAAACAAGCCAATCATCCGCAAGGCAAATATACCACCGACCCCGAGGATTGCCCGTTTTTCTACGCTATTCATACTTGCCTCACTGGTTCATCATTGCTGTTTAATCACTGCAGCTCTGCTTGTATTATTACGACGCTTCAAGGCTTTAGCCTACAAATTAAGCCCCCTAGTATAAGACATTCGCCGTCTGGATGCCGAAACTTTTATATAGCTGCCGCAGCGGCAGTGGTAGCACCTACTCACGCTTTTTATGGAGCTGATAATTAGAGCCGATAATTTTGTTACCAAGTGCATCTAATGGGTCATTACACCTTGAATAATCCTGCTGTCATGCCAATAAAGTAAGACGTTGAGAACGTTGTGCTCTGAAAAATGGTCTAAAAAAACTTTATGACAAATCTTTTTATAAAACGACGTTATTTTGCCAAATCTATAACAAACCACTCATATTAGTGACCCTTTATTTAGATTACCTTTATCCATTTCAAGTATTAAAGGTATTGTACAAGAGATAACCATTACTATGGCTTTATGAAAACTACATAATGAAAACCACATACTTTTATAAAGCCATATTAATTTGAATAGCATTTTTAAAATTATCTACGTTTTCAATGCATCATTTCACTCATATTAATTGACCCTTTTAAATTTTTTAAAAATACCATTTTAGCAAATAGGAAACCTATCACCGATGGCACACGAGTATATTAAGGTTCGCGGCGCACGCACTCATAATCTAAAAAATATCGATTTAGACATTCCACGCGATAAATTTGTGGTAATTACCGGTTTATCAGGTTCTGGTAAATCTTCATTGGCGTTTGATACGCTTTATGCTGAAGGGCAACGCCGTTATGTTGAAAGTCTTTCGGCTTATGCGCGTCAGTTCCTCTCGCAAATGGAAAAGCCCGATGTCGATAGTATCGAAGGCTTGTCACCGGCGATTGCCATCGAGCAAAAATCAACCAACCATAACCCGCGCTCAACGGTTGGTACGATTACCGAAATTTATGACTATCTGCGCCTGCTCTATGCGCGTATCGGTACGCCCTTTTGCCCTGAGCATGGCGAGCCAATGGTCGCGCAGTCGGTGACTGAAATGGTCGATCAAGTCATGGCGCTGCCCGATGATACCAAGATCATGATTTTGGCACCCGTCATTCGCGAGCGTAAAGGCGAACATACGGTTTTACTTGAGCAACTGATTGGTCAAGGTTTTGTACGTGTGCGCGTCGATGGCGATGTCTACGATACTGATGAGCTACCGACACTGGATAAGAAGAAAAAGCATACCATCGAAGTCGTCGTTGACCGCTTTAAAGTCCGTGATGATTTAGGTAACCGTGTCGCTGAAAGTTTGGAGACGGCTCTACGTTTAGGCCAAGGTTTGGTGACGCTACACTTTATGGATGGCAATCCAAAAGAAGGCGGCGATGAAAACCAAGTCATGTCAGCCAAGCACTCTTGCCCTGTTTGTGATCGCGCTGTCTCTGAGCTTGAGCCGCGCATGTTCAGTTTTAACAATCCGTATGGTGCTTGCCCAAGCTGTGATGGTCTCGGTAAACGTCAGTATTTCTCAGCCGAAAAGCTGATTACCCATCATGAAAAATCGCTCAATCAAGGCGCGATTAATGGTTGGGATAAGCGTCATGCTTATTATTTCGGTCTGCTTTCAACCGTTTGCAATCACTTCAAAATTGACATGGATGCACCGTGGCAAGAGCTACCAAAAGTGCAGCAAGATATCGTCATGCAGGGCTCAGGTAAAGAGAAGCTGACCTTTAACTTTACTGATGAGCGCGGTCGCAAGACCAATAAGACGGTGCCATTTGTAGGTGTGCTGCCTTATTTAGAGCGCCGTTATGCCAAAACCCAAAGCAACCTTGTGCGTGACGAGTTGGCAAAATATTTAGCCGATACCACTTGTAACGTCTGTGATGGCGCGCGTCTCAATGAGATTTCACGCAATGTCCGCGTTGATGATCAAACCATCGCCCAAATCGTGAAGCTGTCTATCGGTGACGCTGCTGACTATTATAAAACGCTAAAAATTGGCGGTCATAAAGGTGAAGTTGCAGAAAAAATCTTTAAAGAGATTAATGAGCGTCTAAATTTCTTAGTTAGCGTTGGGCTTGATTATCTATCGCTAGCGCGCTCTGCTGAGACGCTATCAGGCGGTGAAGCGCAGCGTATTCGTCTTGCCAGCCAAATTGGCGCAGGTCTGATGGGTGTGATGTATGTCCTTGATGAGCCATCCATTGGTCTGCATCAGCGCGATAATGATCGTCTGCTAAAAACCCTAACGCGCTTGCGTGATTTGGGCAATACGGTACTGGTCGTTGAGCATGATGAAGATGCTATTCGCCAAGCGGATCACGTTATCGATATCGGTGTTGGCGCGGGCGTCCATGGCGGTCATATCATCGCTCAGGGTACGGTCGATGACATCATGGCCAATAAAGAATCGCTGACTGGACAATATATGTCTGGTAAGAAAAAAATCGAGATTCCAAGCATTCGCCATAAAGCCAAAACGATTGATATGGAAGTCAAAGGTAAAGCCAAGCCGAAACAAGTTCCAATGACTATTGAGCTAAAAGGCGCATCCGGCAATAACTTACACGATGTTGATTTGACCTTGCCAATCGGTATCATGACTTGTATCACTGGGGTTTCGGGTTCTGGTAAATCTACCCTCATCAACCGTACTTTGATGCCATTAGCCGCAACGCAATTAAATAATGCATCAACGCTCATCGCCGATAAGCATGACAGCATCACTGGTCTTGAGCATTTAGATAAAATGGTCGATATCGATCAAAGCCCAATCGGTCGTACGCCGCGCTCAAACCCAGCGACCTATACGGGTGTATTTACGCCAGTTCGTGAGATGTTTGCACAAACGCAAGAAGCACGTGCTCGTGGTTATAAAGCCGGTCGCTTTAGCTTTAACGTCAAAGGCGGACGCTGTGAGATGTGTCAGGGTGATGGTCTTATCAAAGTTGAGATGCATTTCTTACCTGACATGTATGTGCCGTGTGATACCTGTGAAGGCAAGCGCTATAACCGCGAGACCTTAGAGATTCACTATAAAGGTAAAAATATCGCCGACGTGCTCGATATGACCGTTGAAGATGCGACTGAGTTCTTCTCAGCCATTCCAGCGATTTATCGTCGCCTACAAGCCTTGATGGATGTTGGTCTTAGTTATATCCGTCTGGGACAGTCGGCACCGACATTATCAGGTGGTGAAGCGCAACGTGTCAAATTGGCGCGTGAGCTTGCCAAACGGGATACCGGACAGACACTCTATATCTTAGATGAGCCAACCACTGGTTTGCATTTCCATGATATCGATAAGCTGCTCAATATCTTGCATACTCTACGCGATAAAGGCAATACCATCGTGGTCATCGAGCACAATTTGGATGTCATCAAAACGGCGGATTGGGTGATTGACCTTGGCCCTGAAGGCGGTAAAGGTGGCGGACTGATCATCGCGGAAGGTACGCCTGAGGAAGTAGCAGAAGTCAAAGGCTCATATACTGGTGAGTTCTTAAAACCGATGCTTAAGCAAGCGATGAAAGAAGTGAGTTAATACAGTTAGTGAATGATTGATAAAAGGCTACTCTTTAGGGAGTGGCCTTTTTTGATGTCTATATTGCCCCTCATATTCACTTCAAAATTAAGCTGTTGCAACTTGCATGTTTTAGCAATATAACCGCTACAATCAGTGATAAATGGCTCCCTAAACTCACATTTTAAATGTAAAATGAAATTTTATACCCCATTCAATCAATACTCCCCAGAAAAAAACTAGGAAAGAATAATGGATATGCAACCTAACGATACAAGTATAAAGCTACTTTTCAATTCTGGGAGTCAGTTCTCGATACCTCGCTTTCAACGAGAGTACTCATGGGATAAAAAGAATTATCAGGAATTCATTGATGATATGTTGAATTGCCTTACTCTTGAGAATAATGAATTAAAGAATACAAGCTACTTCTTAGGAACAATGCTATTTATAGGCGACTTTGTAGATAAAAACAGGGTGGATAAGTACATACACGTGGTGGATGGTCAACAACGTCTTACAACAATTACGATCCTATTCTCAGCTCTGTCTGATAGATTTAAAGAAATTAATGAGAAAGTCTTAAGTAAACAGTTATTCAAGTATATTGTAGATAAAAATGATGATGGAGAGGATTATAAGGTCCTAGATAGTAAGACACATTACCCTTATTTTTCATACTTTATCCAAGATATAGAAAAAAGCATTGCTCAGGAAGTAGCAACCGAAGAGGAGGAGCTTATTAAAAATTCCTTTGATTATCTTTATAGTAGATTGGAAGAAAATAGCCTGAGAACATATCTTAAAAAAAATATTGGTAGTGATAGAGTAGACCAAATCACATATGTAGATATCTTGAAATCTCTTAGAGATCAAGTTTTAGGTACTATTTTTATAGCCATAACAACTCCTGATAAAAAAAATGCAAACATGATATTCGAGATCTTAAATGCTAAAGGAAAGAAACTCTCTCATGTTGACTTGATAAAAAACAAGATATTCGAAGTGCTTGACCAAGAAGTTCCTGCTGACTATGCTGAGATAAAGTGGAATAAGATTAAGGCAACGCTTATATCTAGGACAGAAGCTGTTGGATTAGCTACTTACTATCGACATTTTTGGATATCAAAATATAAAAAATCAACAGGCACTAAGCTATATGACGACTTCTTAACAAAAGTTACTCCAAAAAACGAGACTAGATACAGAAATTTTCTAGAAGAACTTGAGTCCAACGCAATTGATTATATAAAAATACTGAATCCTATGAGAGAGGATTATAATAATAGGAAAGAGTATTTCTGGTTAGTTCAGAGTCTAAATGTATTAATGAATTATTTTAATATCGTACAGGTAAGAGTAGCGTTATTGGCATTATTCCAAATGAAAAATCAAGGTCATATTTCTACTAAGGTATTTAAATCCACAGTACTTTACCTAGAAAACTTTCATTTTTCTTACAATGCTGTTACCTCTGGAAGAGCAAATAAATTTGAAAAAATATATGCTACTTTTGCAATTAGCCTTAGAACAAGTGAGAGCCAAAATGAGGCTCACGATAAAATAGATAACTTATTAAAAAAACCGCTGGACGCTTTATTCCCAGATTTCGAACAGTTTTCAAAGAGCTTTATTTTGTTGAGCTTCACTAAAAAGGCAAAGCACAGTAACTTAAAAACTAAATATGCTATACAGAAGCTAAACGCCTTATTCGACAAGAGCGAAGTATTCTCAGATGTAAGCAGTATTGAGCATATATACCCTGAAAATGATGACGATATTACATTTAATATCGGAAATCTAATAGTATTGGAAGAAAAATTAAACCAAGAAGCAGGTTGCCTGAGTTATCCTGATAAAAAATCTATTTATAAAAAATCTAATTTTGTATGGGTAAATAAATTTGCAGATGATAATGAAGAATGGAAAAAATCTAATATTGAGAATAGGTCCAAAGAACTAGCTAAAACTTATTACACAGAGATTCTCAATAAAAAAATTTAAACTATATCAACAATATTTATTAAGTTCTTAGGTTGGGTAAAGCTTGAGATATCCGTCGTTCCGATCTAATGGGGCGTTGGGTATAGTTTCTTCACACCAACCTAATCATCAGGTTCATCTTCAATTCTAAATAGTCGCCTTGAAGCGCTGTTTAGCCCCGATTGTAGCGGTTATCCTTGGTTGACCACTAGCTTGCGGGGACTTAGCTAGTAGCGGTATTGAGACAACAGGAATGCTACTGGCTATTAGTCACCGCTCTAGTGGGCGACCAAGATATGAGCGGAAAGCGGGATTGGCGCCCAGTAATAAAAGCGCTCTAACTATATAAACTCTCTCTCAACATTCATCACCCTTGCATCTACCGTACGTTCTAGCTTTTCCTCAATTTGGCTACACTGAGACTCGACCTCACGTTTAGACAGTCCAACGATCACAAACGTCCACTCGCTGGCGTCATGTCGATCACGCTCACCACTTTCACATACCGCGACGCTTGGCGTATTGCCAAAACGTGCATGCAAGCCGCCCATGCGTTGGCGTTTTTCTTTTAACGAGCTACAGCCGGGTAGCGCAAAAGTCAGGGTTAAGATAGCGATATGCATTTTATTCTCCTTGCGACAGTGGTTTACGCTTTATAATAGTAGCAAATAAGCACGGCAAGTTATGCTATCGTTACCTTGCTGTCTCGATAGCCTATAACCGCTCACACTGTTTATAGTTATACCATTCACAAATCTCACAATAGCCAATATGCGTATCTAATCAATGACCTCTATCAGCTACGTACAGCAACAGCACATTACTCGATTATGCGTGCGCTGCGGATTACTCCTTATGCAATATGGCGCTGAGTCTGCCGTGGTGGTGGACTTATCCAAACGCTTAGGGCTTGCCTTGGGGATGAACAGCGTAGAATGTTCGCTAAACTTCAATGCCATTACCTTGACCACTATCTGTGATGAGCGCTGTATCACCACCACCAGAGACACGATCAATCAAAGCATTAATGTCAATTTATTGGTACAAATTCAGCAAATTGTCAATAAAACTGAAGCCCTCACAGATAATGATAATGACAAACTGAAGCCTGAGCTAACTGAACGCACGACCCTTGCGTTTGATGAGTTAGATAATAAGTCGGTGTATCCAACATGGCTGGTGGGCATATTTGTTGGGGCGTCTTGTGCTGCGTTTGCTTATCTAAACGGTGGCAGTTGGTCGATTACCGCCGTGACCTTTATCGCGGGTATGGTAGCGATGTTCACTCGCATTTATCTGGCCAAACACCATTTTAATCCCTTTATCACGGTCATTGTGACGGCTTTTATCGCCTCTTTAATTGGGGCGACGACCTACTATTTTGATATTGGTAATAATGCCGATATTGCCGTTGCCTCTAGCGTGCTGTTACTGGTACCAAGCTTTCCTTTGATCAATTCTTTCTCAGATATCCTAAAAGGCTATGTCAATATTGGCGTTGGGCGTGCCGTTTTTACCTATATGTTGACCTTGTCCGCTTGCGTTGGTATCGTCATGGCGCTGGTTTTACTTAGAATACAGCACTGGGGGTTTTAAGATGTGGTTCATTAAAACCGTGGTGTTGTCGTGCATTATTACCCTTGGTTGGACGCTGATGTTTAGCGTGCCCAAACGCTATATTTTGCCGTGTTTGCTGATGACCGCGTTTGGATTTGGGCTAAAAACAGCACTTGTCTATCAGCATATCCATCTGGTGGTTGCTAGCTTTTTTGGGGCGATGCTTGCCAGCTTCTTGGGCGTTTACTTTTCTAAAAAATATACGCTGCCGCCCAAAGCGTTAATTTCACCGAGCGTCATCTGTATGATGCCAGGTATCGCTGCTTATAAGGCGATGGTCAGTATGGTGCAAATTGGTTATTTTGGTTTTTCCGACGAATTATTTAGCCAAATGATGGTGTATTTATTTGAGGCCTTGTTTGTAACCTCGGGATTGGTGCTAGGCTTATCCATTCCCGGACTGTTATTTTATAGGCGGCGTGCCATAGTTTAGGCGGGTATAAGTAGGTGTAGATGGGCTTAGACATCAAGCTATTTTCGCCTAAATGCTTTTATATTCTGATACTAGCTGGCATATCCTTATAAGCAAAACCTTGTAAGATTAATAATGATACCCATTACAATAGAGTTCAAAATAACAGCATTAAAAAATAATAGACTGCAAAATTGCACCAATACGCATTAATACGTACTGAATAAAGAGACTTAACCATGACAAAACATTATGACTATATTTCCATTGGCGGCGGTAGCGGCGGCATTGCCTCAATCAACCGCGCAGCGAGCTATGGCAAAAAATGCGCCATTATCGAAGCCGACAAATTGGGCGGCACTTGCGTAAACTGGGGCTGCGTACCCAAAAAGGTGATGTGGTACGGCGCGCAAGTGGCTGAAGCCATCGAAAAGTATGCGCCAGATTATGGCTTTGATGTTGAATTAAAAGGCTTTGACTTTCAAAAGCTGGTACAAAGTCGCCAACAATATATCGAAAATATTCACCGCTCTTATGATAATAATTTGGCGAAAAATGGCGTTGAGGTGATAAAAGGCTTCGCCAAATTTGTCGATACCAATACGGTAGAGGTCAATGGCGAACTCATTACCGCTGACCATATTTTGATTGCGACGGGCGGTCACCCGATTCAACCCGATATCAAAGGCGCAGAATACGGCATCAATTCTGATGGTTTTTTTGCTTTGAATCATCTGCCAAAACGCGTGGCTATCGTCGGCGCAGGATATATCGCCGTTGAAATTGCAGGGGTAATGAATAGCTTAGGCGCTGAGGTACATCTTTATGTGCGTCAACACTCGCCGCTGCGCTCATTTGACCACACTATCGTGGAAACCTTACTGATAGAGATGGAGCAAGACGGCATTCAATTGCACACTAATACGACGCTAACTGAGGTCAATAAAAATGAAGATGGTAGTCTGACCTTATGCACCAAAGATGGTACCCTCGATACGGTAGATTGCTTGATTTGGGCCGTTGGTCGTGCGCCCTCCACCGACAATATCAATTTGCAAGTGACAGGGGTAGAGACGACCGAGTTTGGCAAAATTAAAGTCGATAAGTTTCAAAATACCACTGTTAAAGGGATTTATGCGGTCGGCGATATTATCGAAAACAGCATTGATTTGACGCCGGTGGCTATTGCCGCCGGTCGTCGCCTATCTGAGCGCTTATTTAATGATAAGACTAATGAGCATCTAAGTTATGATTTGATACCAACGGTCATCTTTACCCACCCTGCTATCGGTACGATTGGCTTGTCTGAAATCGACGCGGTTGAGCAATATGGCAAAGAAAATATCAAATGCTATAAATCGACCTTTACCTCTATGTATAGTGCGGTGACCCAGCACCGTCAAAAATGCGTGATGAAGCTGGTATGCTTGGGTGAGGATGAAAAAGTGATTGGCTTGCATGGTATCGGCTATGGCGTCGATGAGATGATTCAAGGGTTTGCGGTGGCGATAAAGATGGGCGCTACTAAGGCTGATTTTGATGATACGGTCGCCATTCATCCTACGGGTTCAGAAGAGTTTGTGACGATGCGTTAGTTTTTATAGACTGGGCGATATTAATCACAGTCTTAGAAATTATAAAAAGGATGCTTATTAGGCATCCTTTTTTATTGTCCATAATCAGTAGACATGCTGATTTATTAACGCTTATTTATTAAAAAACACCAAACCTTCTAATTACCCAACACCCATTCATCATTGACTTGATAAACTTTAAAACTGGTCTTATTGGTACGGCTATTCCCTGCGATCGTTTGGGTAATATCAGCGGTACACATATAGGTATTGTCACCCTCGACGCTGTCACAGTTGATATTCTCGACGCGCTCAAGTTTTGGCATCATGCCTTCCATCATACCGCTCATGGCTTTTGCCATCTCATCATTGCCTGCATTCGCCATTGCATCATCTATCATGCTATTGGCTTGCGCATACTGCGCTTCGATTAACTCTTCGACCGTGCTTTCAGGAGGCGAGTTTGAACACGCCGCAAATAGAGGCGTCAATAAAGCGATTAGAGCCAATTTTTTAAAATTATTCATACTAGTCTCAATGTATCTGTAATGTTACTTCACTATACAGAATTATGTCTAAAAACCCAACTTAATTTTAGAAAGCCTACTTAACCTTATTATAAATAAATTTCGTAGGGAAATAAGATGAAAATATTAAAGTGCAGCTAATGCTTAATGCTGACAGTACAATCGCGATGCTGCTATGATGCGCTTAATAATGACCGTTGCGAGATGCTTGTGTGGCAGATGTATGTTTCCATATTACCGATTGGTCTGGGCATTATGACCTTGGTCGCAAGCTTGATTTGCTTGTTTGCTTACTTGATGTCTGATGATAATGCCACGCGCTTGCCCGCCTTTAACTGGTTTAAGCGCTTAATTATCGTGGCATTTCTCCTATTGAGTGTCGGGCTATTTATGACCTTTGGACGTTTTTGGGGTTAATTACTTTGGATTCAGTTGAAATGAGGTTAGCTGAATTGAGGTTAATAAGCCTAATTGGCTTATTACTAGCTCACGAGCTTTTCTAATTCTAGTAATTGCAAGTCTTGACGTTTGGGTTCACCATTATTGCCATCGACGGGAAACGGCATACTATTGCCATTTAATTGATAACCGCGGCGCTGATAATAAGCCAAAAGCTCAGGACGATGACTTAAAATAGACATGGTCAGACGCGCAGGATGTTTATCAGGCGTTGGCGTACTTGATTGTAAGTGCCGCTGCGCAAACGTCTCAGCCGCCTGTAATATCTGATGACCGACGCCATGTCCTTGTAGCTCAGGCAGTACAGCAAACATACCGATATAGGCTTTTTTATTGCCAGCGCTCTTACTTATCTCAGCCTCGTCCTTTATATCGACCGCGATACAGCCTAATAACTCACCTGTTTCTTTACCATCACGTTCACCTGTCGTGGTTTTGGGATAAATAAAAACGTAATGTTTGGGGTCAGCGATGACGGCTAACAGCTCGTCTTTGGTGGTGCGAATACCGCCGATTAAATCTGCTTCATTGGTCCAGCCTTCCGCTTGCCGATAACAGCGATTTAGCAATTGTTCAAGCGCATCAATATCACTTGCCTCAGCTTGACGTAAAAATACGGTTTTTTTATTCAATGGTTTTTTATTAAAGGCTTCTTTATTCAGTGTTTCTTTATTAATGTGGTCTGTACTCATAACATCGGTTTTCCTTTTCCGTTTATTTATTATAAAAGCTATCGTATAAAAGGCTGGCCTGAATAACCAAGCCAGCCTTTATAGTAAACCTTATGACCGTCTAAATGCTAGCGCGACAACACCTGTGCCTGCTCGATAATATCAAATCCTGCCTTTATTTGGGCGCGCGTTGGCGCATGACCACGGCGGAGTAGCTCAGAGAAAGCAATCAGCTCTTTGTCACGTCCGAGCGAGCTTGCGGCACTGGCGCGCGTATCCTCCCCATCATCGTCAAAATAATATTCGATATAGTCAAGGTTATCAGGTGAGCCAAATAAAATGCCATTATCAGGCGTGGCCGCATGTCCGCTATAGCGTAGGCTTTTGCCATACTGCCCTGTCCAAAAGAAAGGAATACGCTCCGCTAACGAATCCACATTATCCTCATTTAAGATAGCTGCCGCTGTGACTAAACCATGTTGCAACGCTACGCGCCAATGCTCGATACGCATACGTCCCATTTGATTGGTCGCTTTAGCGATATCACCGAGTGCATAGACGCCGTCACGCAATTGCAAATGCTCATCAACTTGCACACCATCTGGCGCGTTTACCTCATTCAATAGCTCAATACGCGGTGCGACACCCGTTCCTAAAATCACCATATCGGCGGCAAGCGTGCTGCCATCTGATAGGGTAACGCTACTGACTTTAGCCCTTTCATTGCCAGTATTGTTTGCACTGGCATTGATTTCATTAACGCCCGCACCAAAGGCAAAGTTAACGCCTTTATCCTCATGCAGTTTGATTAAAGCATTACTAACGGCTTCAGAAACGATATTCACCATCACACGGCGACTACGCCCAACGACAGTGATAGAGGCCGCCTTCCCTGCCTCCATTAACGCCGACGCCACTTCCATACCGATAAAACCGGTACCTACGATGACGACATGCTTATTATCACTGGCATTTTTAATTTCTTTGGCATCATCCATACTGCGTAGCGTATAAACGCCATCGAGCTCCGCACCTTTAAAAGGTGGTATTTTTGGCTCAGCGCCTGTCGCTACCACTAAGAAGTCCGCCGTTTGTTGCTCGCTTTTACCATCTGCACCTGTGATGACAATGGTGCGCTCATTAGGTAATATTTCGCTCACCGTTTGGTTTAAGCGCAAATCGATATCATTGTTACGTGCCCAGTTAGCACCACCAAGCATTAAATATTTCTCATCCATTTTACCCGCCAAAAACATTTTGGATAATAAAGGACGATTATAAGGGGCTTTATCGTCTTGGCTAATTAAGGTAATCTTGCCGCCATAACCGGTATGGCGCAGCTGATTGGCCGTCATAAAGCCCGCGCCGCCGCCGCCAATAATAATGGTATGGGTATCCGTCATTTTGTCATTGGCCACACGCTTATCTATCTTCGCAGCGGTATTGACAATCAAGCTATCGCCCTCATCGGTCAGCTCATACTGGGTCAAGCCGCGCATGGCGACCGGCTCTAATAGCGTGCCATCGCGACTATCAAAGCTGCCATGATGCCATGGGCAAATAACGCGATTGCCACAGCGTAACCCATCGCCCAAATCTGCGCCAGCATGCGGACATTTACCATCAAAGGCGCTAAATTCGTCCTCATCACGCGTGATTAAAATGATACTATCGTCATCCTGTTTATAGGATTTCATGCCACCATTTGGAATGTCGGCTTTGCTAATGGTGACGGTATGAATCGTTGCATTGCTCATAAGTTATCCTTAACATTTAATATTGATCGTTATTGGTTCATGCTAAAAAATTCCTGCTGAAAACGTATTGATGTCAGCTGATTAAATCAATCAATACCGATAGAAATACGCGATTTAAAAAATCAGATACCTTGATAGTAGCAAGCCCATTTGACAGGCGCTGTTTATTTGTATGCTGCCTGCGTTGCAAAACGTAATTTTGACTTTTAAATCTTTAATGCCTTTTAAACCTTTAATACATATCTCGACCACTTTACGTTAAGACCTATAATCAAAAAAAGATGCCTTTATGACTTCTCAAGACGATAATGCAAACCTGAGCGCAAATTCTCAAGCCGAATTAAATAACGACTTACTTAATAACGAAACGCTTGATGATAAGACATTTGATATCGCAAGCTTCGATATTAGCGCCGCTACTGATACGGCTAAATTGCCACAGCCGATGCAGCCGCCTTTAGCACAAGCGACTTATAAAGCCCATGCCACAGATTTTGTGGTTAATGAGATATTGCCGCTCGACTTTACGGGCGAAGGTGAGCACTTATGGCTGCATATTGAAAAGCTGGGCATGAATACCGCTTATCTGGCTAAACTGCTATCAGAATGGGCAGAGATTCCACTACGCGATGTTGGTTACTCAGGGCTTAAAGACCGTCATGCGCTAACGACACAGTGGTTTAGCCTGCGCATACCTAAGAAGCAATTACCAGAGTCTGAATTTGCCCCAGTAGATATTAGCGCCAATGAATCGCTCACTATCCTTGCGCAGCATTGGCATAATAAAAAGCTCAATCGCGGCACCCATAGAGCCAATCAATTTATCATTACTTTACGAGATATCCAGTTTGCGGACTTAGAAGTTACAGCGTCCGAGCAGGATTTACCGGCTAAAAAAAGTGACAAAAGTGCTGTCGAGCAGCATTTAGCCAATATCAGCACAACGGGCGTGCCCAATTATTTTGGCCCGCAGCGCTTTGGTCGTAATGGCAATAATGTCAGAGAAGCATTGGCATTATTTGCCCGTCCAGCGCCAGAAAGTCGTCCGCAGCCCAAAAAGAGCAAGCGTAAACAAGCGCCGCGCGAGCAAAACAGCATGGAGCTGTCTGCTGCGCGTAGCTTGATATTTAATGAAATATTGGCAGCACGGGTGCGCGATGGTAGCTGGACTACGGGGCTTGCAGGCGAAGTATTTAATTTGGACGGGTCAGGCTCGATATTTGCCAGCGAAGCAATTGATGGGACTTTACAAGCGCGACTTGCCAGCGGCGATATTCATCCGACTGCCGTGTTATGGGGCGTGGGTAATGATAAAGTCAGTGGCGCAGCAGCCGCTATCGAAAATGAGATTGTGCAAAACGACCCATTATTACATCAGCTAGCAGCAGGATTAGAGAAGCGCGATATCAAAGCACAACGACGCGCGCTAAGATTACCGATTGAAGGATTAAGTTGGGAATGGCAGGACATAGATGATGAGCCTATATTGGTGCTGAGCTTTACCTTAACGACGGGTAGCTTTGCGACCAGTGTGCTTTCAAGTTTGGTACAGAACTTAAGCACCTCGTCAGCCACTAGCTAATGATTAGCTAGTCGCATAAAGGACGGCAATCTTATCTTTTTCTGCCGCTAGCACAGCATTAGCGCTGACCACTTGATTGCGACCACGATCTTTTGCCTCATATAAGGCTTTATCAGCAATGCAGATTAAGCGCTGACAAATATCGCTCGGCAGCTGCGCCTTTAATATTTCTGTGGCAGCACGTTTTCTTCTATGAGAGATTCTTTTTTGGGCGCGAGTTTTTTGCGAGCTTTCTTTTTGCGTACTGGTTTTGTCGGTACGGGCTTTATTAATGTCGGCCGCTTGCCTACGAGATTTCTGCGTTTCCGCAAGCGGCTGCGAACTTTCTTCTAATGCCAAGGCCCTATATTCACTCTGAATACGGGCGCGCTCCTCATGGGTCAGGGTATAAACCCCTATACTGGCAGTGATATTAAAATCCGTGCCATCATCGCTCTTGATGACATGTTGCGCAATATCTTGGCGCAGCTGCTTCGCAATGATCATGGCACTATCATGCTGGGTATCGGGTAGCACAATCAAAAACTCTTCGCCGCCATAGCGACTGACAATGCTCTCTTCTGATAGAGATTTTAGTAGCGTCTGAGCAACCTCGGACAGCACTTGGTCGCCGACGTCATGACCATAATTGTCATTGATATTTTTAAACCAATCTAAATCCAATAAAATCACACTGAAATCTTGCTTATCTCCCATTGCGAGCAGCGCTTGCTGCATCTGCGTCAAACCATAACGGCGGCTTTTTAACTGGGTCAATTCATCTTGATTGGCATACTGCATAATCTCAGCTTTACTGTTATCCAATATCAATAGCAGCGTGCGAAACATATAAATGATAAAAATTGCCTTTGGCAGCGCCATATAAATATGGGTGGTGCGCCAAAAAAATGCTGAAGACAAACGCAGTTGATTAAAGGTCTCCCAACTCAGTATCCCATTTTTAAAAATAGACGCAGAAATGGCATTTTCAATTGATGTCATCTCGCTATAAGTAAGATAGCTATAGCCATCTAAAGGAAAAGAGCTCATCGTCATTTGACGTAGATTGGGTATCGTCAAGCCAAAATAGGGAACCAAAGTGACTAGGAAAATCAGGACGATATGACCCAAAAAGGCTTTCCAGACATAGCGGCGACGTATAAGCATCATACCTAACATCGCGCCGCCAACGAGAGATACTCCCGCGACCAAACTACTGTGACCCATGACTAAAATGACCACGGCAATATAAAGGCTATAAAGCGTGACGATTATCGCTTGCCACTTATATAACGAATCCGTGTCTTTTCTAATCGGCGATAAGCGGCTAACCATCCAAGAAAAAAACAGGACCATCAAGGTGAGCCCTATCCACAAGGGATACAGCACATCCATATTTACGTAGGAGCCATAGATATCTTGGCGCCACCAGACAAATAAACACCATAGCCAATGCGATGACACTTCCAGCAAAATAAACAATGCCAGCAGCGATGCCCTATCAGCAGCTTGCCACTCAAAAATCACTCGCGAGAGTTTTCTGTAGCCTAGATGAGATATCGATACAGCCATAATGGGCTACCGCAGATAATGAAAGTTATTGAGCTAAAACCAAATAAGAAAGTAAAAAGGATGATTTATGTTAGATCTAAACTGACGCATTTAGTGTGGCAATTTTTCTTTTAATTATCAATCTGTTTAAGTGATTTATGCGTCAATATCTGACACCTCATTTTGGCCTATGTTTTTTAATAATGATTTTTAATAATGATTTTTAATAATGATTTTTAATAATGATTTTTAATTATATGGTCAATTTACAATGCCGAGTCACAGGATCGACTTATCATTTTAAATAATAGTTTTGGTTTATACTTTTAACTAAGCCAATGTCACAAACGACTGCCAAATGCCCTGCTGTTCAGGGTGAAGGTTCGGTACGTCACCCAAACGTCGCCACGGCATATTACTGCCATGAAAGTCGCTACCGATAGACGCGGTAAGCTGGTGTTCAGCAATGCTGCGATCGACCATTCTGCGGGTACTAACTGGTTCGCTATTCGCTGGTAATTCACAAGCATCACCGCCAAGCCGTGCAAACTCTTCGATCAATTTACGTACACGGGTGGCCGAAAGCTGGTAGCGCGTTGGGTGCGCCAATACCGCCTTGCCGCCGCAAGCATGAATCAGCTCGATACCATGCTGCATTGTTAATGCTTCAATCGCCACATAAGCCGGCTTATTGTCCGCCAAGTATTTATCAAAGGCTTTTTGTACGGTTTTTACGGCGCCGCGCTCAAACAACACTTGCCCAATATGCGCACGCCCTACCGCTTGTGGATTGCCGCCTGCTTTATCGAGTACCGCTTGCCATAACTCGTCGTAATTAATATCTAATAGCTCACTGAGTTTTTCAGTAATACGTTGACCGCGCGTGGCACGGCTGTCTTGCAATTGTTGCAAGGTGGCGTGCATTTTTTCACGATCGGAAAAATCAAGTCCAAGGACATGGATGATTTTATTGGTGGATTTATTTTTACCGTAGCCGCCGCTTAGCGTGTGCTCGCAGCTAATCTCAACCCCATTGATTAACTGTATATCGCAGGCCTCAGCCGCCGCGCGCGCCTCATCGATACCCATTAAGGTATCATGATCAGTCAGCGCCAGTACATTAATACCAGCGTTATGAGCACGCTGTACCACCTCGGTCGGCGCATAGGTGCCATCAGAGCAAGTACTGTGGCAATGTAAGTCGATTTTCATAAAGCTGGCCTTAAGGTTTTGAATGTATTGTTCATTTAAATATACTGGTGATACTAACTATATTATCAGTAAAACGAGCTAAAAACGGCGAAGACATGGTATAGCAACAGCATATCAATAACATATCGAGGGCATATCGGACGATTATCAGGTTGATTGCTTTTTTTTGCGGCAGTAGACGTGTAAACTACCCCATACGTTTTTTGTTGGACATCCTATTTGCTATGAAAGCCTTATTAGACTTCATTCCGTTGATCGCTTTTTTTATTGCCGCGCGTTACAGTGGCATTTTAGCGGCGGCAGGCGCCTTGCTCGTTGCCACTATTATTATTTATGCCATCCATTTTGTGCGGCAAAAAGGCAAATTTGATAAACAGCAGTGGGTCGTTTTATTATTAACCATCGTCTTTTGCGGTGGTACGCTGCTATTGCGTGACGACATCTATTTGCGTTGGAAATCACCTATTATCAATGGTATCTTTGCCTTAACGCTATTGGTCAGTGCGGCGATTAATAAACCACTGATGCAACTGGCCATGAAAGAGGTGTTTTCACTCACACTAAGTGGCTGGAAAAAACTGACCGTCGCTTGGGCATTGTTTTTTGCCTTTATGGGCGTCCTACATTATATCACGGCATTCACTATGTCTGATGAGGCTTGGATTAACTTCAAAACCTACGGCTGGATTCCGATTATGTTGGTATTCGTGGTTGCCCAATTTGCATTGTTGAAAAACCATCTCAATCCAGCGTTAACCGACAAAACCACTAAATAAAAGCTGATTTAATTATAAGACCTAGTTTAATCGTAAAAGCTGGTTTAATCATAATATATGATTTAAAAGTATAATGAGACATATCATCATTATTTTTTGTTCTGGTTATTAGCGCTTTATTCATACTATTTACTTGAGGAAGCCCCATGTCCTTATTTGCCATTATCGGTCACGATGTTGCTGGTAGCAGCGCACAACGTCAGGTGACGCGCGCCGAACACGTTGCCCGCCTGCAAGTATTACAAAGCGAGCAGCGACTCATTATCGCGGGCCCAACGCCTATCGAACACGGTAAAAGCGAGATGTCAGGCAGCCTGATTATTGCTGACTTTGACTCCCTCGATGCCGCGCAAGCATGGGCAAGCGCTGAGCCTTATTTGCGTGATGGTGTCTATAGCCATGTGGATATCAAGCCGTTTGTTCAGACCTTGCCTGCACCTACTGACAGCGCAGCAGATAAACCAGCCAATAAGGTAGCAGCATCGTGATTGAGCAGTTATTATTAAATAGTTCTGTTTCTAATCATGTCGCTCGTAATTTTACTAAGCGCGCTTTTGGTCGTGTTGCTAACGTTAGCATTGCGAGCCTATTGTTGCTTGCCAGTCTATCGGTACAAGCAGCGCCAACTGTGACCAATGCCGATCCTGCGGCAGGAACGGCTACGCTAGCGCCTAACGCTGTATTAGCACCCAATAATGTTAGTCAACTAGCGCTACCAAATAGTGCCTCAAATACGGTGTCTACTATAGCAGCGAACCCAACTGCGAGTGCTCAGCCTGCGACCAATATTAACGATACCTTAGCAGCGCAGCTACAACCGTCTAATAAAGCGCTCTCTGCGGCCAATCAAGAATTGCTTAGCCGTAATGCCCAGCTTCAGCGTCAAGTCAATGACTTACAAACGCAAGTGAACGTTTTGGTTTATGAAAGCAAAGGTCAATTGTTTTTATATGGCGCATTTACGGTGTTAATTAGCTTGTTGGTTGGGATTTTTATTTCGTGGTTGGTGTTTGTGCGCCGTGAACGCTGGTAGTAAATCCTCTATAAATGTGATGCTTTATGTCCAAATTTGTGTCTAAACCTGAGTCTAAATCTGCTATATCTAAGCCTACCTCTTCCGCCGCGCATAAACCTTATAAAGCCACCAAACTCCCTAAAAAACCCGCACCGCCAAACGTGATTACCCCTGCTAAGATTGCATGGCAAACCGATGATGCTGGCAATCAAGTGCCAGTATCAGGGGAGTTTGGCGATGTCTATTTCTCGCACGCTGATGGCTTGGCAGAATCCCGCCATGTATTTTTAGCCCATAACCAATTACCCGAGCGCCTAGCAAACCTTGCCGACAAGCAATGCTTCACTGTTGCTGAATTGGGCTTTGGTACGGGCTTGAATTTTTTGGCGACATGGAAGCTTTGGCGACAGCTTCGTGCTAAAAAGCCGCATTTAACAAGCGCGCGCTTACACTTTATCACCACTGAAAAATACCCCATTCCGCTTAACGACTTAACGCAGATACTCGCTTTATGGACACAGCGCGCCCCCGAACTTGCTAAATTGATTGAGCAACTTTTAGCCAACTACCCGCCGCTTATTGCGGGCTGTCATCGACTAAATTTTATTGACGATAATATCACGCTTGATATTTGGTTAGGCGATGCGGGCGATAGTTTGGCAAGTTTAGATACTGAGACCGCTATCAAGCGCCCTTATATTGATGCTTGGTTTTTAGATGGTTTCGCGCCTTCTTGTAATGAGACCTTATGGGCAGAGTCGATATTTACCCAGATGCAGCGCTTATCTCGTCCTAGCACGACCGCCGCCACTTATAGCTGTGCTGGTATCGTCAAACGTGGGTTGCAAGCGCATGGCTTTAGCATTAAAAAGGTTAAAGGTTTTGGGCGCAAGCGTGAGATGCTGACGGCAGTTATGGCTGACAACGCTAATTCTTTAGCACTAAATGACGATAACAACTTCTCCGTTTTGCCAAACCCTCTCAGCCATATTCCTAGCCATACAGTGATTATTGGCGCAGGCGTTGCGGGACTACTCACCGCTTGGACACTGGCCAATCGCGGTATGACAGTCACCATAATAGATAAAGTCGCGCCACTTGCTGGCGCCTCTGGCAATCCGCGCGCCCTCCTCGCGCCGAACATGACACCCATTCATCATGTCTATGAGCACCTGCACTCTATTGGTTATCTCTATAGCGGCAGGCTGTATCGTTATTTTAATCAGCAAGCAGAGCTGCAGCAAACGCCGCCGATACTTGAGCAAACAGGTACGTTAGATTTGCTGATAAAAACCAATATTGGCACGGCGCAAATTGCCGATTATCCCAATGAGATGGCAACTACGATTACGACTGCAGAAGCACTGCGGTTAAGCGGCTTAAAAGCTAAAGACTTAGCGGACAATTTATATTTACCACAATCTGGTTTGGTCAATCCACAAGCGCTAAAAACCGTCATTCTTAAACACCCAAATATCAATTATCAGCAGCTTAGCGTTACCGATATCAAAGAGACTGCAGATAAAGTTATGGTGACTGGTGATAAAGAAAGTGGCGGTAATAATAATCAAAGCTCTATTACTATCTGCGCTGACAATGTCGTTATTTGCGCCGCCTATGAAAGCCATCAACTAGATAAACGTATCGTTGAATGCCGTACCATTCGCGGGCAGTTATCTTGGTTTACGCCCACTGCTGAGCAGGTCGCTGGTCTGCCTAAATTACCGCTCAAATATAGTGGTTATTGCGCGCCCTTTATTGGCCAAAGTGGTGATGCCGAAGTGAATAATATTAGCGACAATCAGCCGCAGTTTTTACTTGGTGCCAGCTTTTTAGATGCTGACGCCAGTATTGATATCCGTGGTGAAGAAAATCAGCAGAATTATGACAAATTGCTTGAGGATATTCCTGAATTAAGCAATGTCTTGCCAGACGATACCAGCGCATGGCAAGCGCGCGCCGGTGTACGCACGCAAACGATTGACTATCATCCCTTGGTCGGACGACTTGCGCAAAGCCGCCGCATTTGGACGCTCTCCGCGATGGGGGCAAAGGGTTATGCACTAGCACCGATATGCGCCGAAGCATTAGCAGATATGATGTTAGGCTGCTTTGCGCCTTTATCTGCCGTTACCTTAGCGCGATTATCACCCAATCGGGCGCGATTGCATAAAGCGTAAAAGGTAATAATTTAACGTTACGCTAGGGCGTGTCCTCATTTTAAAAATGGTGATAAAAATGAGATAAATTGTAGCCAAACAAGGAAAATAGTGCAGTTAATATCGGGATATTACCCAGCTATTTGACGAAGTTTGGCAAAATTTAGCCATTTTTAGACCATTTAGATGTCCATCGATTGAATTGAGGACACGCCCTAACCTTTATCAATATTTATACAGATGCTATTTTATGCAAATGCTCTCAATGCCAAGGCATGTATTTATAACAGTATAGAAGCCGACTTGAAGAATAATGCTAGACTAACCTTGAAATTTAAAATACTTAAATAACCATTATAAATGGATAGCTGTCTATTATGAAAACCGATATTTTTACCTTGGTAACATCAAAATCATCACTTAAAGCGCTTTCTATTGCGTTCTTAAGCCTATCACTACTCAGTGCTTGCCAAAAGACGCCCGAACCTGAAACCGCCGAAGAGACTGCTGTTGACACAACCACCCAAACGACGCCAGTAAGCTCTAATATTAATGCACCTAAAGTTGCTGATGAAGATACTGCTAAGCCTAATCTCAACTTAGAACAAAATACAAGCTTAACTGAATT
The DNA here is from genome assembly GCF_904846565.1 of Psychrobacter sp. CMS30. Lineage (NCBI taxonomy): Bacteria > Pseudomonadati > Pseudomonadota > Gammaproteobacteria > Moraxellales > Moraxellaceae > Psychrobacter > Psychrobacter sp. CMS30. Next base: position 147,217 of record NZ_CAJHBF010000004.1, read on the forward strand.
AGAAAATGAGCTTGGCGCAGCGGACACTTCAGCAAATAATGCCGCGATAGCGCCCAATCCAGAACAAGCCATCAAAGGCGCGCAAATCACTGATGTTAACTATCGCAGTGCCAGCGGTGAGACGTTATTTGTCATCTTTGAAACCTCAGAAAAAGGCGTGCTTAACGCTATCGTTACCCTGCCGAGCAAACCAAAAATGACCTTGAGTGCGCCAGAAGGCCAAGGCAATAACCCTACTTATCGCTCAAACGATGGCAGTATTCAGCTGGTCAGTCATGGCGGTGGTAGCAGCATTGATCTTATTCAAAACAATAAAACAACGAGCTTTGAGGCCATCAGTGTAGAAGCAGAAGTCATCACCGAATAATGTTATCAATAAAAACTTGGCTTACAATCTGTTAAAGGTAATAAATTCAGCAATAAAAAGGCGGCAAATATCATTAATATTTGCCGCCTTTTTGCTCTGCTTTACCTTTAGCCAAAACCAGTGGTCTTGCTAAACAGACTGACCAGCCAGCTCATCATCGCCCATAAGCCCCAGCCGATAACCACAATAACGATTAATCCCAATAGGTCAGGAATGTGCAGATATAACCAAGCAACGACAGGGTTGCGCCAAAAGAACGCAAAGCGGCTTTGCTGCTGCTTATCTTCCAAAGATTGATGCAAAAACGGTCGATCCATATGCATGGTTTCGGTGATGCCGTATTCATCGTGTAGATGCTCATGCACGATGCTCAATGTCTTGCGACTAGGGCGAATGAAAATATCAAGTACGGTACCGATACCCGGTACGATGCCAACCACCATATCAATCAGCGCCAGCCTAACCGCTGGGGTCATTTTATGCGCAGGTACGCCCAACTGACGACCTAATATAAAGGCATAGCTGGTCAACGCCAATCCTGCCAAATCACCTGCTAGCGGAATGGTCGAAAGCGCCGCATCAGCGCCCATGCCTTGTTTGGTAAAGGGCACCCGTACGAGCGAATCCATGGTATTGGCAAACTTAGCCAGTTTACGCTCGGTCGCGATAACTTGCTCACGCGTTAACCCATGCTCAGCAAGCTTTGCCTGATAATCAATAACAGGCGCATTAATAGCAGCACCCTTTTTCGCTTTTGACTTTGAGAGCTTCTTAAAGTTATCCATTAAAAGTCGTCCATAGGCAAGCGATTGCGATAAGAGCAAAGACGTAACGTCCTACCCATATATTGGCCAAAAACGCCTGAAAACATGCCAAAGCTTGACGACTGACACAAGCGCTATTTTGCTTGGCAAACATCATCGCCACTAACGCCAAACCAAATACTGGTATCACACCTACACTGGTTGGCGCAAAGTAATGCCACATAACCGCACCCATGATAAGTAAAAACGCGGTTTGTAGCAGCGAGATAATAATCACATCATAGCGACCAAATAATATCGCCGTTGATTTGACGCCAATTTTTAAATCATCCTCACGATCCGCCATAGCGTACTGGGTATCATAAGCCACTGTCCAGCACATATAAGCAATAAACAATAGCCAACACCAGATATCAGGCGCGCCTTGTATCGCGACATAGGCCATCGGTATTGCCCACCCAAATGCTGCAGCTAAAAACACTTGTGGCAAATGGGTATAGCGCTTCATAAATGGGTAAATAAAGGCTAATATAACCGCGCCGAGCGACCAGTAGAAAACAGCAATAGGTAAAAAGAACAATAAACTGGCACTAAGTAATACCAGTAATAAAAAAGCAGCAATGGCTTCTTTAGCAGATAAGCGCCCGTCCGCTAATGGACGGCCTTTGGTGCGGCTGACATGACCATCGACCTTGCGGTCAGCAAAGTCATTGATTGCACAGCCTGCCGCGCGCATAAAAATCGCGCCCAGCGCAAAAAGTACAAATACCTTTAGACTCGGCAAACCTGCCGTTGCCCCTTGCTGCTGCGCCTGACCCATCGCCGCCAGCATTACACCCCAAAGCGTCGGCCAGAGTAATAGCTCTATACCTACGGGTTTATCAAAGCGTGTTAGTTGCAGGTAGGCTTGTAATTTATCGTTAAATGTCATGGTTTTTTATTATCATCTATAGAAATTTTATATACTTTTTTGCAGGCTATGGAATCGGGTGAACGAATTAGTGAACTACTGAATTTGTTGCCATAAGTTGTTGGCTTCAATGAGCGACATCTCAGGATATTGCTTACGTAATGCCTTAATGGACGCCATCTTATTATTTTGGCTAAGCTTTGCTTGCTGCCGTAAGTAGTCCATTTGTTCTTTTGGATTCCTAAGCGCTTTTAGGTGAGCTTTGAGCTGTAAAACTTCTGTTCGCAACGCAATATTCATCAGTAATAAGCCTGCACCAATGACCCAAATTATAATCGTTGACATCCTTTTCTCCTGAATCCATTACTATTAAATCCACCACTTCTAAATCTTTGTATTCTAAATACGTAACCTGATTAACCGAGGCCATTCATAACATAGAAAGTATTTATTAAAAGCGCCTATTTAACACAGCCATCAAACAAAATAACCATCAAAACGTACCGCTTCATTATGCCAGCTCTCACTCGGTTGTTGATTTGCAAGTAACGGCGCAAGCTGCGGACGCTTGACGACTACGCGGCCTTGTCCTGCACCTTGACTGACGATTGCTTGCGCACTTTGTAGCAATTGCGACTCTTCTTCTAGCGTTGGCGGGCTAGCCAACTGGTGCAAGGCTTGCATATGCTTGCCCACTTTAGCGCCTTTACCCGTTTTGCTATCTTGATAGCTGTCTTCTGGAAACATAGGATCCAGATATATTACATCAACTACTTTCGCATCATTTTCTTTAATAGCATTGACCGACTCAGCTTGTAGTTTTGCAAAATAACTAAGCGCATCGACATTAATAATCTGTAGTCGGCTCATCAGCTTTTGCCAATTTGGCAGCGTACTCATACGCTGCTGTTCTGCCAGCAACAATAACGCCATCAGGGGCTGCTGCTCAAGCATAGTAACTTGAGCGCCAGTACTGGCTAATATTAGGCTGTCATGCCCAAAGCCTGCGGTCGCATCAATGACCGTACTATCCGATGTAATTTTAGCAGCTTGTAATAATAACTCAGACTTACGCCCTGCACTCACCACCCGCCGTTGTAGCTTATCCCATTCAGGTGCGACACTGAGACCATCACTCAGCCATGAAAGCCTGTCTTTATCATCTAACAAAAGAATAGGTTGAATAGAGGTTTCGCTTAATTGCTGGCGACGTTTTTGATTGAGCTTTTCGGGAAATAGCTCAATATCTAAAATGATGGGTAACGCATGCTCAGCTATAAGCATCTTCAAGTTCTCAACTTGACTTGCCTGCACCTCGCTAACATAAAATAGCTGGCAGTTAATATGAGCGGTCGGTATTTTCTTCGCAGTGGTCATATTAACTGCCATTCCTTCCTAGTAGTGAAAAGTACAAGTATTAGCATCAAAAACTATGCCACTATGAATTTTAGCCTGCCATCTGGTAGCCAAAGCCCCAAGCGGCAACCAATACGATGACGCCCGTGATAATGCGTAGCCATGCAAAGATTTTAAAGTCACGACGGCTAACCCAAGCAACCAATAGACGAATACAAAGTAAGGCCACAATAAACGACACCACGGTGCCGATACCTAACACTAACCAGTCTTCGCTACTGGTCAATACATCACCATGTTTTAGCAAATCTAACAATGCCGCACCGACAATGACTGGAATACCTAAAAAGAAGGAGAACTCCGCCGAAGCCTTGCGTGAGACGCCAAGCCACAGTGCGCCAATAATAGTGGCACCTGAGCGTGATGTTCCTGGTATTAAGGCCAGACACTGCATCAAACCAATCATCAATGCCGTTTTTAGGCTGACGTCTTCAGCCTCTTGCGCGATAATCGTTTTAGGGCGATTTTCTACATAAAATATCAGCAAACCGCCAACAATCAGCATAATTGCCACGACGATAGGGTTAAACAAATACGTCTTAATCTCATCAGCGAAGGTAAAACCAACAATCATCACCGGAATGGTCGCGACAATTAAGCTTAAACCTAACTGTCTTGGATTACTCATACCGTCCGCTTTACCGGTCAGCAGCCCTATGAGCGCTTGCCATAGTCTGCCCCAGTAATCATAAATGACTGCTAAGATAGCGCCAAGCTGGACTACCACCACAAACAAATCAACCTTTTCTTTGGTCCAAAAGCCCATCAAATCCGCGGATAAAATCAAATATCCCGTACTAGAGATGGGTAAAAACTCAGTGATACCTTCAACGATACCCATGATGACCGCTTGGATTAATAACAGTATATCCACAGTTGCTTCCCTAAAAAGACAGCGCTATCGGCTGTCCTATATGATCGTTGCTTTTATAATCGTTTGTATTTTTGTGACTCAAGGTATTTAGTAATTAACGATATTTTATGCTATAAAGCAAAAACTACGCCTTACCTTGCTCTTTCAGTGTTTTCCATGCTTGGTTGCGCAGGTATCTTGGTAACGCATTGGCGGCATCGGTACCACCAACACTCATGAATTGAGCAATGCCCAATTGCCCAATTACCACCGCGTCTGGCCACACATCTTCATGGCATACTTGTCCATCATACGCTTTTAATAGCGGCGCACCATTACCGACGATAGGCAAATTAAGCGCTGTTTGGCTGTCATAATCCAGCAGCTGCTCGGTGCTATCGCTATCAGTAGCCAACACTGGCTGCATGATAGAATTGTCTGCTACATCGCCTAAAATTGAGTACTGGCCAAAATAAACTTGCTGCATACGCGCATCAAGCGCGCTATAAACTTGGGTCAGGCCGTACTTTTTATACGCACATTGGGCAATTGCTTGTAAGCTTGAGAGTCCTACACAAGGAATATCATGTGCGACAGAGAGCGCTTGCACCACTGCCGTATTGATTCGTATACCACTAAATGCACCCGGGCCACGGTTGAATATCAATGCTTTTATATCAGCAAGAGGCAGATTAGCCTCGGACAATGCCGCATCAATCATCGGCAGGATTTGCTGGGTCTGCTGGCGTTTACCCGTTTCAGTATGGCTCGACAGCACTTGCCCATTGGCATCTAAAATCGCGATCGAACACTGATCAAATACGGTATCCATTGCTAAAAACATCATCACCTCGGCTTATTCGCTTGGCATCATAAAACAGCGCCTATCATAGCATTTAGGATAGGGGAATTTTATTAATTTCTATCTTTTTCATACTTTATTAATGAGAAGTTGTCTAAATAAGAGAGACCTAAAAAAACCTCAAAGCCTATATAGATTTGAGGTTTTTGTTAAAAGTGCTTGCTAATAGTGAGTGCTAATTCAGTCAGCCACTATTTAAAAGCGTGTTTTAAATTTCTTTGGGCCTTGATTTTGCAACTCTTGCATCTGTTTTTGCATCTCTTCAGTGCTAGGCATGTTATTTGGATCAAGTCCCATCTGCTTTGCCATTTGCTGTGGGTTCACATCTTTAGCACCACCTTGCTGACCGCCACCACCGAATAATGGACCACCGCCGCCACCCGCTCCAGCGCCGCCGCCCATCAACCCTTGCATCGATTTCATCATTTTACTGATGCCTTCTGGCTTAGAAATCATCTTCATCATTTTTGCCATTTGCTTGTGCTGCTTGAGCAAGCGATTGACGTCTTGAATTTCACGACCAGAACCTGCTGCAATACGGCGCTTACGGCTTGGATTGATTTTATCTGGGTTTTTGCGCTCAAATGGGGTCATTGAATTAATCAAGGCTTCCATTTCACGTACTTTTTCTTCTGGTTTGGCCTCTTCGACGGCTTTTTGCATATCAGAGCCGCCCATACCTGGCATCTTATCTAAAAAGCCTGCCATGCCGCCCATGCTTTTCATTTGCTGGAACTGGGTTAATAGATCTTCAAGGTCGAACTCGCCACCCTTTTGCATCTTTTTCGCCATTTTTTCAGCTTTATCACGGTCGATCTTTTGCTCGACTTCTTCAACTAAACTTAAGACGTCACCCATACCAAGAATGCGCTGAGCAATACGTTCAGGATGGAACAGCTCTAGCGCGTCTAGTTTTTCACCGCGACCTAAGAACTTAATCGGCTTGCCGGTAATCGCACGTACAGACAATGCCGCGCCGCCGCGAGCATCACCGTCAGTCTTGGTTAAAATAACGCCCGTTAATGGCAGCGCATCGTTAAAGGCTTTGGCGGTATTGGCCGCATCTTGACCGGTCATCGCATCAACGACAAATAGCGTCTCAGATGGATTGACCGCCGCAGTTAACGCTTTGATTTCCTCCATCATGGCTTCGTCGATAGCCAAACGACCGGCGGTATCAATAATCAAAATATCTTGATACTGAATTTTCGCTTCTTCGATAGCACGTAGCGCGATATCAATTGGGTTTTCGTCGCTAGTTGAATTGACGAACTTGGCATTTACTTGCCCTGCTACTTGCTCAAGCTGGGCAATCGCTGCTGGGCGGTAAACGTCAGCAGAAACTAGCATCACCTTTTTCTTATGACGTTCTTGTAAGAATTTCGCCAATTTACCAGCCGTGGTGGTTTTACCCGCACCTTGCAAACCCGCTAATAAATAAACAACAGGCGGTTTACCAGTCATTTCAAGCTGCTGATTGGCGCTGCCCATCATTTCGGTCAGCTCATCGTGGACGATTTTAACGAATGCTTGTCCTGGCGCCAATTCTTTCAGCACTTCCGCACCAAGCGCTTGCTCTTTTACCCGCTTCACAAAGTCACGGGTGACCGGTAGCGCGACGTCGGCTTCTAACAGCGCCATACGCACTTCGCGCAAGGTGTCTTTAATATTATCTTCGGTCAACTGCCCAGTGCCGACGATATTACGCAGGCTCGACGATAAGCGTTCTGTTAAGGTATCAAACATAAATGACTCTCAATTAAAATAATTCTTAGTGGAAACAATTCTTGATAAAAACAATTCTTGATAAAAGCAATTCTTGGTAAAAGCAATTCTTGGTAAAAGATACTATGACAACAATACGTCGTTAAACTTGGTTCAGCGTTGCTTGCTGATAACTCTTATTAAGATGTGCTATAGCATATGAGGTGGCGTTTTTATAAAAATCATTATAAAAAGCAGCACAGTATCAATACTATAGCATTAAGGCGCTGCAAAGCTTATAGTCGTTTTGCAAATGACAGTTTTCAAATATAGGGTTAAATAAAGCTGACTATTTAATTTTATAGCTAATAAATACTAAATTTTAGCGCTACTGTCCTACAAGTGCTTATAATCAATCCGTAAGATGGCACTCAATTGCTTGCCATTTTATGATAAATTGGATGATTATTCTAATCATTCTGATAATACCATTTTAGCATTCAATTGAGCGGCGATTTTGCGCTCATCATGAGATGAGGTTTTTTATCTTGCAACTTGCATTTTTACTGGCTGGCATGGTTTATATTTTGGTCAGCATCTACATTGGTTGGGCGCTGATTCAGGACAAACCTATCCACAAAGGCGTGAGCTTAGGTTTATTGGTTGTCGGTATGCTGGCACATGCAGCATTACTTTATCCGCATGTGGTCACGCTATACGGGCTAAATTTCAATCTATTTAACATCATTAGCCTGATCAGTTTATTTTTCTTATTTTTCTATGTTATTTTTAGCTTATACCGCCCTATCGTCAGTCTTGGTATTTTAGCAGCACCAACGGCACTAGTCGGGATGATTGTCGGTTATATCGGCCGCGCGCCTTATCGTCCCATCACGGATATCAGTGTCGGGCTTGAAGCGCATATCCTACTATCGCTTGCCGCCTATTGTGTGCTGCTGATGGCAGCGCTGCAAGCACTATTTTTGCGCCTACAAATACGCGAGCTCAAGCACCAATCGATTCATCGCTTTTGGGTGAATAAACTGCCGTCGCTACAGAGCATGGAAAGTCTATTGTTCGACATGCTATTGGTCGGCTTTGTCTTGCTGAGTATCGCGCTAGGGATTGGTTTTGTTTATGTAGAAGACCTAATGGCGCAGCACCTTGCCCATAAAACGGTATTTAGCGTCCTATCGTGGCTGCTATTTGGCGCGCTATTATTAGGCAATTGGCGTGCAGGATGGCGTGGTAAACGTGCTGCCAACATGACTATTTATGCCTTTATCCTATTAGCAATTGGCTTTGTCGGTAGCAAGTTTGTGTTAGAGATGCTGTTATAAATTCAATTTTGCAGCAGCATTCTAATGAAAAAAGGCCGCCAGTATTAAATACTAATACTGGCGGCCTTTTTTTGCGCTCTTATTTCGGTTTAAAACCGTTTTAACATAAAGCTAATTGAAAACCACGGTCTTATTACCCGCCACAATCACGCGGTTTTGCACATGCCAATTCACCGCGCGCGCCAAGACATTGCGCTCGATATCACGGCCAATAGCACGTAGCTCTGTCACCCCTTGGCGATGAGTCACACGATGCACGTCTTGCTCAATGATAGGGCCTTGGTCAAGCTCGGCTGTAACATAGTGCGCGGTCGCTCCGATAAGCTTGACGCCTTTCTCATAAGCCTGACGATAAGGATCAGCACCGACAAACGCAGGCAGAAATGAATGGTGAATATTGATGACTTGCATCGGCCAACGCTTGACAAAATCAGATGATAAAATCTGCATATAACGCGCTAATACCAACAAATCATTGCCTGCCATCAAGGTATGAATCTGCTCTTCTGCCTCGTTTTTATTATCCTTAGTCACTGGCACATAATGGAAAGTAATGCCAAAGTTTTCTACCGCTTGGCGCAAGTCCTCATGGTTACTAACGACAGACGTAATCTCGCAATCGAGTAATCCGCGCTGATGCCGCCACAGTAAATCTAACAAGGCATGGTCGAACTTTGATACTAAAATGCCAACCTTGGTTTTAATCGCATTGTTATGCAAGCGCCACGCCATATTGTGGCGCTTAGCCACCGTATGACCGAAGCTGGCTTCAAAGTTATCCATAATTTCGCTCAAGCCTGCTAAAGCAAACTCCAAACGCATAAAATATTGCCCGCCTTCGTGAGCGGTTGAATACTGATCAAGCGTAATAATATTGCCGCCATAACGATGAATAAACTCAGATACGGCTTGTACGATGCCCGCTTGATCGCGGCATTTAATCAATAGCGTCGCGGTATCAATAGCATCGCTAGATAGTACATTTTGAGAATTTTTGCTCGACTTTATGCTTGCTATAGCAGTCGTGGTATTGTCTGACATAATGCGCCCAATTAAAAATGAAACGTGCTGCTTACTTTGAATATGCTTAGCAGCATAGGAAACCAACTATTCTAATCGCTTTTGCAAAACTTTGCTGATTGAGTTGCTTGTATTTGGTTATTGAGATTATGAATACAAAAACCCCCAACGCAGGGTTGGGGGTTTTGGCTAAATGATTTACTTTTACTATCAGCTCAATATCTTATTCAACTGTAATAACACGACTGAAGCCGAAGCCGTTATTACTAACATTGACTACAGAGCCTAAAGCAAATGCCTGATTAAAGTCAACGACAAAGCTATTGTAGTTAGCGGTAGATGAAGTACCTGTCTTATCGTTAATAGTCACTGTATAAGGAGGTTGATTCTTGGCAAATGGTGATAATGTCACTCTTGTTTTACCATTTGGATTAGTGATAGTACCACCTGGACCCGTTGTCTCATTTTCATCTATACTGATATTCATGCTATCAACACAGTTTGCTCCGCCTGAACCAAACGGACTGGTATTATAAAGCCAAGGAGTCTGCAAACTAGTACCGCTAATGATAAAGTCGCTTTCTGCTGTTGGCAATTGATAGCTAATACTTTGTGTATTTTCACTACCATTTAAGAACGTCGAGGCATCAAAGCGTACTTTTACCCAGTTAGAGTACCGTACTGGATAACGAATCTCAAAGTCAGCACGACCTTTATCATCAGTGACAAAGCTATAACCATCGTCTGATACGATACCGCCGATGATAGCGACAGGGTTAATCGCCTCTAGCGAACCATTATCGTTTTTATCTTCATTAGAGATATTATCTTTATCAAGTGTATAGTTATAGTCAGCATCTTCGGTTGGGAACCAGCCTGATTGTTGCGAGTATGGTAAGGTTTCAGCAGACACTTTAGGTGCTGGTAACACACCACCTACCTTTTTCTCTTGATAAGTGACCGTACTATTTAATAAACAGTACTTACCTTGCGCATATTCAGTAGCGTAAGACTTAATCGAGACCTCTTTATTAGGCACTGCACGTCCTGAGCCATCCATCACTGAGATAGAACCACGCACCGTATAATAAATATTATCTGTTTCAAGTTTATTACTAAAGGCTAGAGTAGTATAAACCGCCTCTTTAGACACCGTAATCTTAGTAGTTTTAGTACCAATACCAGTCAGATCATTAAGCAGACGTGCGTTAATAACTACACCGCCGATAGGTGAGCTGGCATTAGCAAGATACACCACACGTGCTTCACCTTTGCTATCTGTCACGGCGGTTGCAGCCGATAGACGACCTGCTGATGAGTCTGAGGTACGGCTAAAGACGACGGTTTGCCCTTCTACTGGCACATCGTTTTTGTCTTTGACTGTTGCGACCACCTCGGTGCTACCACCCGGAGTAATAACAGATCTGACTGCTTGGAATAGCATCTTATCAGGTGTAGTAGCTCGGAATCGCGTATCCACTATTGTTTGATACTTCGGCTGACCATTGACGTTTTCACCCAATACTGTGGCTTGTAATACAGCTGTACCTGCCAACTCAGACTTGAGCCATACTTTTACGGTAATAGTACTACCTTGAATATCACTTTTCTGAATCGGCTTAGAAACAATGACTTTATCGGTAAATTTATCTAAATAGTTTGAAATTAAGCTACCAATAGTAGTCTGTACTTCAACCTCTTTACCTACAAGCTCTAAGGCTTTTTCTGGGCTATCAGCACGAATTTGAACGTTAATTAATTGTGGCTTATTGACATCATAAAGATTTTCAATATCAATAAAGCTGATACCAGCACGCGAGACTTTTACCAGCTCAATGCTGTTATTACTGCGCTGCACCACTACGCTGCCTTCACCTATGGCACGGGCAAATACACGTAAGTTACCATTATCATCAAAGATTAAGCTGCCTTCATTGACATCAAAGCTGGCTTCGCCATCAGCATTGGTGGTCGTGGTAGTATTGGCAGTAATAAGCTCATTATCTGCATTTACCAGCTCCATGCCTGCATTGGCAATCGCACGTCCTGAACCATCGACTAGGCGAGTGGTAATGGTCGTTAGACCACCATCTTTAAGCTTAGTTTCAGTCGCGCTAAGCGTAATCTCAGTGCCTATCGCTGATAAGCTTAGTGCTTTCTCTTCACGCACCTCCATAGTCACATCACCATTAGCATCATATCGTGGCGTGACGATTTTGGCGTTGATAACGACACTATGGTTCAGACGCGCATTGATCGAGCCTACCGCTAATAATACGCCAACATCGACTTTACCACTGGCATCAGAGGTGACGACGCTTGGCGTGGTCAAGGCAGCACCACTGGCTACTAAGTTATCAATACTCAGCTGTAGCGGTACACCGACTAAGATACCCCCTCTGCTATCCGTCACACGGAAGGTCGCCGTGGTCTGATCGCCACCTGTTCTCAGCGTAGATTTCTCTGATGAAGCAAGTATCTGATAGCTTTCAATTGTAGACTTGTCTACGGCTACGATATATTGTTGTTCTAGCTTCAGATTATTAGCGGTGGTGGTGGTTGCCGTCAGCTTGATACCCGCTTCCAAAATCGCTTGGTTAACGTTAGCGCCTGCCTCAAGCTTGAGATCAAAGGTGGCTACGCCATCACCATTGGTAGTCACGGTATTATTGGTAATCGTAACCCCTGTTTTTATCGGGTCATCGACGCTTAGACGTACTTCACGATTGGCGATACCAATAAAGATATTATTACCATCTTTGTCTTTACCATTCGGGGCATCGACTCGAACAAACACTTTAAAGGTATCGCCCTTGGTATTAACTACCTTATTGGCACCGATAGTTAAGTTCTCTTTGATACCAGTGGTGGTATCTGGAGTGACAGTAGTAACAGTACTGCTTTGGGTGACTATATTACCACTGGCATCTGCGGCTGAAAATACGACTGCAAAGCTACTACCAATTGCTTTTTTCTGCGCTGTAGTAAGGTTATTAGGCACAGCTAAGGTAAAGGTCACACGACCTGAGTCATCAGTGGTCTGACTGTTACCTGATACGAGTGTCACGCCTTGGCTAGCAATAGCTGCTGGCAATGCCAAAAAGACTTTTTGTCCAGCAACGACGTTGCCTTTATCATCTTCGGCTGTCACTTTAATCTGGGTTTCACCACCATTTAGATTCAATGGATTTGATTGAATATCTATCAAAGAGATATTAGCAACCATCGACTGTACTTTGATATTAACGTCTTTCTGTTGATCCGTTAAGGTCTCTTTCAACGTAGCGGTTAATATCTTATTTCTTAGCGCCTGTTTTTCATCCGGTGTTAAGTTACTCGGTACCACAATCTCAAAGCTGACGATACCATCCTTATCAGTGTTGGCAACGATAGTTGCAGAACCTGCATTACCATTCACTGTCAGTAGTTTCGCTAATGACTTATCTTCAAAGTTCAGCTCAATTGGCTGACCGGCAATTTGGGTATTATCGGTTGTGTTACTGAGCTGACCTTGAATGGTAATGCTATCACCCACCTCGTTTAGCGTATAACCATCACGATTACCGATACTAGTTGGGGCATTTAGAACACTTAAGGCAATAGCAGGCTGGATTAAAGTGACCTGTTGTATTTCAGAATTATAGGTGATGCCTTTTTCAACATAAGACAACTGATAGTTGATACCAATCCGCTTGAGCTCAGCGCGTTGCTTACGCGTTAAACCAGCCGGCACATCAATAATATAAGTCGCCTCACCATTGAAGTCTGTGGTCGCACTCGTTTGACTGAGTGTAACCCCATAATCACGCGCTTTTGCCCCTAAGGCGATATCCACTTTCTGACCGTTCACTGGTGTTTGTGGCGCATCTTTGGTCAGCAGCTTAATAGTGATACTACCACTACCACCAAGCTCACTGATAGTAGGCGTCAAAATAGAGGCAAAATCAATACTGGTTGCCGGTTGTTTTACTGTCACCGTATTAGTAACTTTCGCCTCTGTGTCACCATCTATGACAGTCGCGGTGTAGCTGATACCTGATGCCACTAATGCGTCACGCTGTGTTGGGGTTAAATCTTGGATGATATTCAGCGTAAATACCGCATTACCCGCCGCATTGGTAGTCTGCTCGTTGCCCTCGATACTAACACCAGGCAGTACCTCATTAAGCGCTAGCTTAACCACTTTGCCAGCAGCCGCACTACCGTTAGGGTGTTTGCCTGACACTTGGATATTAAACTGACTATCGCTTGTATTAACTATCTTAGGTGTGCTAGTAGATGTCAGGACGATGTCACTCAACGCAACTTTGTCCTTAACAAGCACAGGTTCGCTCGTAACCTTACTGCTCGCGCCTGACTCTTCAACGATAGTAGCAATCAATGCAAAGCTGCCAGTTTTCTCAAGCGTCTCTTTCTGTTTTTCGCTCAAGCCTGCTGGTACACGAACCGTATAGCTGACCATCCCTTTATCATCAGTGACTTGGGTAGCGGCACTGTCTAAGGTCAATAGTCCTGCACCTATCAACGCTGATGGTAAGACAGCGGTTACGCTTTGACCTGCAATCACGCCGCCTTGTTTATCATTGACACGGAAGCTGATAACGGTGCTACCACCTGAGCTTAGAAGCTGACTATTGCTATTGATACCAAAGTTAATTTGATAGGCAGCAGCAGGCATCGCCGCTTTAGCGGTTCCTTTTTCGGTCGCGATGCCGTCGTCATCCGTTAAAATAGCAGTATAGGCAATACCTGATGCCGTTAACGCTTCACGCTGAGCCAATGTTAGGCTTGGGTCTATATTGACGGTAAAGGTAGCAATACCCGCTGCATCGGTGGTCTGCTCATTTCCTTGGATACTGACACCAGATAGATTATCGATGGTCAATTTGACCACTTTACCAGCGGCAGTACTGCCATTAGAACGTTTGCCCGACACTTGGATTTTAAAGCTATCTTTTAAAACGTTAACCACACTTGGGATAGAAGTTGAGCTTAAGGTAGTTGCACTGACGGCAACTGTATCACTGATAATAACAGGCTTGCTCACTACTGTACTGCTAACCCCTGAGTCTTCAATGATAGCAGCGGTTAATGCAAAGCTGCCCGCAGCTTCAAGCGCATCTTTCTGCGCTTGCGTCAAGCCTGCTGGTACACGGACGGTGTAGCTGACCATCCCTTGAGCATCAGTTGGTTTCGTAGCATCACTATCTAAGGTCAATAGTCCTGCATCTCTCAATGCTTTTGGTAGGACTACGCTTACTCTTTGATTGGCAATCACGCCGCCCGTTGCTTTATCATTGACACGGAAGCTGATAACTGTACTACCACCTGAGCTTGAGAGCTGGCTATTACTACTAGTACCAAAGTTAAGTTGATATTGCGCATCTGGTATCCCTGCTTGCGCAGTTCCTTTTTCGGTCGCGATGCCGTCGTCATCCGTTAGAATAGCAGTATAGGCAATACCTGATGTCGCTAACGCTTCACGCTGCGTTCTCGTTAAACTTGGGTCTATATTAACGGTAAAGGTAGCAATACCCGCCGTATCGGTGGTCTGCTCATTTCCTTGGATACTGACACCAGATATATTATCAATGGTCAATTTAACCACTTTACCAGCGGCAGCACTACCATTAGGACGTTTGCCTGACACTTGGATTTTAAAGCTGTCTTTTAGGACGTTAACCTTACTTGGGATAGAGGTTGAGTTTAACAGAGTTGCACTGACGGCAACTGTATCACTGATAATGACAGGCTTGCTCCCCACTGTACTGCTTGCGCCCGACTCTTCAACGTGAGTAGCCGTAAATACAAAGCTGCCAATAGCTTCAAGCTGATCTTTCTGCGCTTTACTTAATCCTGCAGGTACGCGAACGGTATAGCTGACCATCCCTTTATCATCAGTCAGTTTCGTAGTCGCACTATCTAAGGTGAGTAATCCTGCAGCGACTAAGTCATCTGGTAGGCGAACACGAACGCTTTGATTGGCAACCGCACCACCTTGTTTATCATTGACGCGGAAGCTGATGACCGTGCTGCCACCTGAGCTTGAAAGCTGACTATTACTATTAGTACCAAAGTTAATTAGGTAGTCAGCAATGGGTGTTTCTAGTTGAACTTTGTCAATGTGAGTAGCGATACCATCATCGTCAGTTAAGATAGCAGTATAACCAATGCCTGATGCCCCTAAAGCTTCGCGCTGAGTGAGCGTTAAACTTGGGTCTATATTGACCGTAAAGGTGGCATTACCTGCCGCATTTGTTGTTTGGCTATTACCTTGGATACTGACACCAGCCACTTCATCAAGGACCAGTTTAACCACTTTACCAGCAGCCGCATTACCATTAGGGCGTTTACCTGATACTTGGATTTTAAAGCTGTCTTTTAAGACGTTGACCTTACTCGGGATAGATGTTGAACTTAATGTGGTTGCACTGACAGCAACTTTATCACTGACAATGACAGGCATGCTTACTACCGTACTACTAACACCTGAGTCTTCAATAATAGCAGCAGTTAATGCAAAGCTACCTGCAGCTTTGAGCTTATCCTTCTGGGCTTGCGTTAAGCCGGCTGGTATGCGAACGGTATAGCTGACTAAGCCTTGACCATCAGTCAATTGGGTAGCGGAACTATCCAAAGTCAATAGCCCTGCATCTCTCAATGCTTTTGGTAGGACAGCAGTTACTCTTTGATTGGCAATCACACCGCCCGTGGTTTTATCATTGACACGGAAGCTGATAGTCGTGCTGCCACCTGAGCTCGAAAGCTGGCTATTACTATTCATACCGACGTTGAGTTGGTATTCGGCAATAGGCATTGCCACTTTTGCGGTGCCTTTTTGGGTCGCGATACCATCATCGTCAGTTAACATAGTAGTATAGGAAATACCCGATGCCACTAATACGTCGCGGTCTTCTTTATTTAGAGTTGAGTCTATATTGACGATAAAGGTCGCATTTCCCGCCGCGTCGGTAGTCTGGGTATTACCTTGAACACTAACACCCTTCACATTATCGATAGTCAGTTTAACTAATTTACCAGCAGCGGCATTACCATTCAGGCGTTTGCCCGATACTTGGATTTTAAAGCTGTCTTTTAAGACGTTAACCACACTTGGGATAGAGGTTGTGCTTAAAGTGGTTTCGCTGACTTTAACCTCATCACTGATACGCACAGACGCACTTGTCGCTGTACTGCTCGCACCTGACTCTTCAATCATAGCAGCGGTTAATGCAAAGCTACCAGCAGTTTCAAGCGCCTTTTTCTGCTCTTTGCTCAAACCTATTGGTACACTTACATTGTAGCTGACTATGCCTTTACTATCAGTGACTTGAGTAGCAGCACTATCTAAGGTCAATAGCCCTGAGTCTATTAATACTTTAGGTAGGACCGCCGTTACTCTTTGATTGGTAATCACACCGCCGTTTTTATCATTGACACGGAAGCTGATAGTCGTGCTGCCACCTGAGCTCGAAAGCTGGCTATTACTATTAGTACCAACATTAAGTTGGTACTCAGCAATAGGCATTGCCACTTGGGCTTTATAGGCTTCGGTAGCGATACCATCATCATCAGTTAAGATAACAGTATAGGCAATGCTCTTCAATGCCGCTAATGCTTTACGCTCAGCTCTACTTAGCGTTGGATCTATATTTACGGTAAAGGTAGCATTACCTGCCAAATCGGTGGTTTGCTCGCTACCTTGCACACTGACGCCCTTCACATTGTCAATGATCAGTTTAACCACTTTGCCAGTGGCAGCACTGCCATTAGGTCGTTTGCCCGATACTTGGATTTTAAAACTGTCTTTTAAAACGTTGATAGTACTTGGGATAGAAGTTGAGCTTAATGTGGTTTTACTGACTTTGACCTCATCACTGATACGTATACGTTCACTAGTAACCGCACTGACAGCGCCTGACTCTTCGATGATAGTGGCAGTTAATACAAAGCTGCTAGCGGCTGCTAGCTTATCTTTCTGTATTTTACTTAAGCCTGCTGGCACACGAACGGTATAGCTAACCATTCCTCTATTATCAGTGGCCTGGGTGGCAGGACCATCTAAAATTAAAATGCCTGCTTCTCTCAAGTCTTTTGGTAGTTCTGCCGTTACGCTTTGATTGGCAATCACACCGCCAGTTTTTTTATCATTGACACGGAAGCTGATAGTCGTGCTGCCACCTGAACTTGAGAGCTGCTCATTGCTGCTAGTACCAACGTTAATTCGGTAGTCAGCAATAGGCATCGCCGCTTTAGCAGTGCCTTTTTGGGTAGCAATACCATCATCATCAGTTAAGATAGCAGTATAAGCAATACCCGATGCCGCTAATGCTTCGCGTTCTACTCTACTTAGCGTTGGATCTATATTGATGGTAAAGGTGACATTACCCGCCGCATCGGTAGTCTGCGTATTGCCTTGGACACTGATGCCCGTGACATTACCGATGGTCAGTTTAACTACTTTACCAGCGGCAGCACTGCCATTAGGACGTTTTCCGGATACTTGGATTTTAAAGCTGTCTTTTAGGACGTTAACCACGCTGGGGATAGAAGTCGCTCTTAGCGTCGTTTCACTGACATTAACCTTATCACTAATACGCACAGGTGCACTTGTCACTGTACTACTCGCGCCCGACTCTTCGACAATAATAGCAGTCAGTGCAAAGGTACTAGCTTTTTCAAGCTGTGCTTTACGCTCAGTAGACAACCCTGCAGGTACACTCACATTATAGCTGACCATCCCTTTAGCATCAGTGACTTGGGTAGCAGCACTATCTAAAGTCAAGAGTCCTGCGTCTATCAATGCTAATGGTAGAACTGCAGTTACGCTTTGATTAGCAATCACGCCGCCTTTTTTATCGTTTACGCGGAAGCTAATAGTTGTGCTGCCACCTGAGCTTGAAAGCTGATTTTTGCTACTAGTACCAAAATTAATCCGGTAATCAGCGATAGGCATTGCTGCTCTAGCAATGCTTTTTTGAGTAGCGACCCCATCATCGTCAGTTAAGATGGCAGTATAGGCAATACCTGATACTACTAATGCTTCGCGCGCGGCTCTACTTAGCGTTGGATCTATATTTACGGTAAAGGTAGCATTACCTGCCAAATCGGTGGTTTGCTCGCTACCTTGCACACTGACGCCCTTCACATTGTCAATGATCAGTTTAACCACTTTGCCAGTGGCAGCACTGCCATTAGGTCGTTTGCCCGATACTTGGATTTTAAAACTGTCTTTTAAAACGTTGATAGTACTTGGGATAGAAGTTGAGCTTAATGTGGTTTTACTGACTTTGACCTCATCACTGATACGTATACGTTCACTGGTTGCCGTGCTGCTCGCTCCCGACTCTTCAATGATAGCGGCGGTTAATGCAAAGCCACCAGCCTTTTCAAGCTGTGCTTTACGTTCAGCGGACAATCCTGCAGGCACACTCACCTTATAGCTGACCATGCCTTTAGCGTCAGTGACTTGGGTAGCGGCACTATCTAAGGTCAATAACCCTGCAGCTATTAACTCTTTTGGTAAAACTGCCGTAACTCTTTGACCCGCAATCACACCACCCTTTGTATCATTCACGCGGAAGCTAATAACAGTGCTATCACCTGAGCTTGACAGCTGATCGTTATTACTGGTATTAAAATTAATTCGGTACTCAGCAATAGGCATTGCCACTTGAAGTTTATCATTTTTGGTGACGATACCGTCATCGTCCGTTAATGTGACCGTGTAAGGGATAAACACTTTGGTTAATGCTTCACGCTGCGCTCTCGTTAGACTTGGGTCTATATTAATCGTAAAAGTCGCATTGCCTGCATTATCGGTCGTCTGCGTATTACCTTCTACACTGATGCCGTTAATATTATTAATGTTTAATTTAACTTCTTTACCAGTTGCTGTACTACCATCTGAACGTTTGCCTGATACTTGGATTTGGAACTGATCTTTTAAGACGTTCACAATATTAGGGAGTGTTTTTGAGGTGATAATGGTTTCACTTTCTGCGGTGACTTGAACCTTTGTACTAGCGACACTGCTGATGACCCCTGACGCCTCTTTCATAGCAGCAGTGATAGAAACACCGGCTTGTTCTAAGAGAGCTCTCTTGTCAGCGCTTAAATTTTTGGGAATACTAACCGTATAAGCCACCAGACCTTGCGCATTGGTTTTTTGAGTCGCAGCGCTATCTAAAGTGAGTAGCCCTGCCTCTCTTAATGCTTTAGGTAGAGTAACCGTGACATTTTGATCCGCAATAGAACCACCATTACTTCTATCCGTTACCCGGAAAGTGACAGTAGTGCTGCTGCCATAGCTTGAGATTTTAGTTTTGCTATTACTCTCAAAGCTCACTTGATACTGCGCTTGAGGAATAGCAACTTGGTTAGTAAAAGTTTTTGCAGTCGTAGATCGGTTAGGCTCTGATAGAATGACTGTATAGCTGATACCGTCTTTAGCAAGCTTTTGGCGAGCCGCCTCATCTAGATTTGGCGATACGTTTAGATCTACGGTTGCCTTGCCAGTAGCATCTAATACCAATTGCTCCGTGGCTAAAGTCACACCCGCAGGGGCATTATTAAGCTTAATACTTAATTTAGCGCCCGTAATTTGAGTCGGCACCTTACTATTGATAGGACTTGCCGTAACAGTCAGCTTCTTAGTATCACCATACGCATTAATGGCGTTGGTCACACCGTCGACTTTCAGAGTGTAGTCGGAGATAGGCAGTGCGACAGGTAGTTCTTTAAGCTCCTGTTTGGTCGCGCCATTCTTCTCTTTTATACTAATACTGTATGTAACACCTTGCTGAATAAGAGCATCACGAGCTTCTTTTGAAAGGCCTTCTTCTAATTTGATATCAAAAGTAGCGACACCATTTTTATCGGTCACTTTATTATTACCACCGATGACAGAGACACCATCGGTACTTGCTAGACCTAAACCTACGATCACGCCTTCAACACGTACTTTATTTTTGTCCTCAACAATTACACTAAAGGTAGCCGTATCACCCAACACGTTCAGTTTATTATTAGAAACTGAACGTGTTTTTATATCTGATTTAATGTTCAGGTCACTAATAATAACTTGCGAGCCTCCTCCAGCGCCTTTTTTAGAAACTGAGACAGATCTGATTTGTTCCACAATCGTGCCATCTGCCTTTTTGGATGTGGCAATTAAAGTAAAGCCATTTTTTAGTAGTGCTGCTTCATCTTTGATGGCTTGTGGATTCAGCTTTAGATTGTAGACTGCGTTACCACTCTCATCTGTTGTTTGTATACCTTGACGCTCAATAGTTACTGCCCCTGAGTTCTCAGAGTCGGCAACTTTTAATGTGACTTGTTGATTACTTACACCACTAATACCAGCAACTTGTAGTACTTTTACAGTTGCTGTAAATTCTGTTTGTTCGTCTTGGTTATCCGAAATCTCAATGTTACTTGGATTAATAGTGATTGCTTGTAAAAAGAAGTCAGGTTTCTCGGTTGGGTTAGTTGTACCACCGCCATTATTGTTGCCTCCACCGTTATTGTTACCCCCACCAGTACCTGGCTGTACACCTAAATCAGGTGGAGGAGCGATAGAATCTACCGTGTCACCATCACCGCCACCACAGCCTGCTAATGCTAGTGCGCAGGTTAAAGAAGTAAGCTGAAATAACTTAGAAGTCAGAGGTAGTGAGCTATATGACATTTTTGAACTCCGCGGCGAACGCAATTTGTTTGAGTAAATACACATAATCATTACATGGCTTCATATTTGATGAGTAATGATACATGAACCTACAATAATAACAGTTGTATTAACAGATTGTATTAAATATATAACCGCAACTTTACTGACTTTTGTCATAACTTACAACTAAAAAATGAATCTTTACTATTAAATAATCAATCACATAACGCGCGCAATTCAGGGTATAATAGCTATCGTTTAAAGCGGCGATTATTATAAAAATATTTGAGTATTCTTTACTTTTATGGTATAAATGTCGGCTTTAAAATTTTCTGAATTGGTTTGCCTGTTATTTGCCTTTAGATGACAGTAATATCAGCTCAACCTTCATAATAGTTTTGTTTGGTGCAAAGCTGCCGCTTGCTGTGTCCATGCCGCAAAAACGTGCAACTTGCCCAGACTGGTATGAGAATCCCTCATACCTCATAGATTAGGAGTTCGCCATGTCTAGAGTTTGCCAAGTGACTGGAAAGCGCCCTATGGTGGGTAATAATGTTTCGCACGCAAACAACAAAACCCGTCGTCGCTTTCTACCAAACCTTCATAACCATCGTTTTTGGGTAGAGTCTGAAAATCGTTTTGTACGTCTACGTGTGTCTACCAAAGGTATGCGCACTATCGACAAACTTGGTATCGACAAAGTGTTAGCGGATCTACGCGCACAAGGTCAAAAAGTTTAAGTAAAAACTGGCAGTCTATCTTAGCGATGATTGTCGCTATTTGGACTGCTCTTACGCTAGCGATTGATTGGCTGATAAAGCCAGCATCGTTAGCGGCTTAATCCTTTAGACCCATACCCATCGTTTGAAGACCCCTCATTTACAGGAAAGCTATCATGAGAGATAAAATTAAGTTAGTATCAACTGCTGGTACTGGGTATTACTATACCACTACTAAAAACAAGCGCACTATGCCTGGCAAAATGGAAATCAAAAAGTTTGATCCAAAAGTACGCCAGCATGTGATCTTTAAAGAAGCTAAAATCAAATAATTGCTGTTTTTTATAAAATGTATTTTTTATAAATACCTTTTATAAATAAGTTATTTGAACAAAAAAAGGGTTTATCAAATGATAAACCCTTTTTTATTGCCAATTTTTTGACCATTTATTCGTTTTTACCAGTGATTCATTAACTATAGTGCGTTGGCTCTTTATCATAGACATGGGCATGCCACTGGCTCATCTGCTTTTGCATAATTACTTGAATCGCAGCATGAATCATATGCTGACCAATCGCTTGCGTATCACTGCCAAGTATTTCTTTGAGCTTTTCAGAAAAATCAATGGTCATAAGCGGCGCTTCATCTTGTTCAGCGTCACGTAATAGTAAGCGACCATCATCTGCTTCTACCAGCTCAAGCGTGGTTTCTTTGGCGAATCCTGCAAACTGATCGCTATTATCACTATCTACTTCTATGTCATTATCAATATCGTATGGCATTCATTTATTCCTTATTATCCCGTTTTACACCTGTAAAAATGCGGTCATGTTATTCATTAAAGCGCTCGTCTTACAGTCATGCGGGCAAAACTATCTTACTCATACAATGGACGCTTTACGCCTACAATTCAAGGGCTGACGTCCAAGTCTTTTGCATAAATGCCTTTTATCCGTGCCTTTATCGGTGCTCAGGCGCCAAAAATTGATGCTTAACGCCAATAGCGCAATTTTGCCAAGGTAAATAAGAAGGCGACGAACATACCAAGATAATAGGTCAGCTTAAGCTCAAGCGTAGGGTCACGGTATTTGAACGGTAAAGCAACGGTGGCAGTGGCGGTCGGTATTATCAGCAGCATAAGTAGCCAATTTTCAAAGACGTGTAGCCAACCTTGCAGCCCGGTACCGTGACGCAGGTAAGACAACCCTAATAGCAAACAGGCAATAATCAGCGCAATAAATAAACCGTTTGGAAGGTCTTTTGGGAAAATGATATCGGTGATTTTCTTAGAAGATGTGGCCATACTAGCAAGTGTCCAGTCACGTCATAAAGCGCGACTTATTAATGAGGAGAAATCGATAAATGTGATAAAGGCAAAGTTTTAAATCATAAAAACATCAGTATTATTAGGCGCTTATATTAGCTATAAGTACCCATTAGCCAAAGGATCGATATACAAGAGGTTAAATAACCCAAACTAATGGCATTCCAGCTCGCTATATGTAAGCCTTTAACCTTATTTAAAATGCGCGAACCTACCCAGAAAAACAGCGGAATACCTATCATAAAGGCAGGTACTATCACCGCCGCATGGCGTAACACCTCTCCAACATCCTCACCAATCAGCAAGCGAAAGCCGTAACCGGCAAGACTTAATATCAAGGCAAACGCCGCCATGCCAATGGTAATACCTTTGGGCACTAAGCTAGGTGATGGCAAGCTAGCTGGCTGTGACTCAGGCTCTTTGACAGATTGAGGCGGTACTGGGGCGTTAACGGGCTTTTGCTTATCCATATTTCACCTTTGCATGACTTGTTATTGGTCATGATTCTATGATTTATCACTTTATAGTTATCATTCAATATGATGGCTACAAAGGGTGATTAGTAGCCATTTGCCAAGGCCAACTCTGCGCGCATGGCATCGATAGCCGCTTTATAGTCTTCTTGGTTAAAGATAGCGGAACCGGCGACAAACATATCCGCACCTGCTTCGGCAATCGCACGGATATTACTGGCTTTGATGCCGCCATCTACTTCCAATCTGATGTCGCGACCACTGGTAATGATACGTTGACGAACTTGGCGGACTTTATCTAAAGTGCCCTCAATAAATGACTGACCACCATAACCAGGATTCACACTCATGAGTAAGATTTGATCAACTTTATCCATGACATAATCTAGATAATGTAGCGGCGTCGCGGGATTTAACACCAAGCCACATTCAGCCCCACCATCTTTGATAAGCTGCAAAGAGCGGTCAATATGGGCGCTGGCTTCTGGATGAAAGGTGATAACACTCGCACCCGCCTCTAAAAACTGCTCAATCATACTATCAACTGGCGACACCATCAGGTGGACATCGATGGGCGCCTCAATACCATAGTCACGTAGCGCCTTACATATCATGCTACCAAACGTTAGATTGGGCACATAATGGTTGTCCATTACGTCAAAATGGATGACATCCGCACCTGATTCTAATACACGCTCTACTTCTTCACCCAGTCTGGCAAAGTCAGCAGATAAAATAGAAGGAGCGATTAGATACGGGTTAGAGGGGCTAATCATAGTTGAGCTACCTAATTGAGGTTTGTATAAAAGTTCAATAAAAAAGGTTCTTAATGCATATTGTTAGCATTTAAATAACTGGCTATTAAATAAAGCTAAATAACTAGCGCGGCTTATATTGGGTTTTGCAATAAGCACGACCGACATCAAACGGACGCTTGGCTTGATGCTTAGTTGCACGGTTGGTGACACGCTGACGCCATAAGCGAAAAGATGACGGCTTTAGCTCTTGACGCATCAACTTGATGACCGCTGTCTCATCGAGAGCATAGCTATGTTCTATCGCTTCAAACGGCGTCCTGTCTTCCCACGCCATCTCTATCACCCGTGATAGTTGCACGGCATCAAGTTCTTTAGCGGCAGTTGCAGAAGATGATTTGTCGTTACTGGCAGCTGGCTTTAGATTGCTTTTTTGCGCAATACTATCTTGCTGCTTATTTTCTTGCTGCTTATCTTTTATAGCAGCAGCCATATCAGCTTGCATAACCGTAAGCAATGATTCGGCTTTTTGCGTTGTATTATTTGCACCCGCATTTGCCGACGCTGTCAGACTGTTTATCATAAAACCTTACCTTTAAGCACATTGATTATCCAACCAAGCTCTATTTTATACCAATAACTGCGCTTGGTTAAATAATCAGCGTAACTGTCTGTCAAGTTATATAACGGGCTGGCAGCTTATCTATCAAGCGGTCATTATTTAACCGGCTTAACCCATCTGCGCCATACGCCAGTGATGTTCAATATGATCATCAATCACTGTCTGAATAAAGTAATAGCTGTGGTCGTGGCTAGCAAGATAGCGCAATGTCAGTGGCTGCTGCGCTTTATTACAAGCTTCTTGGAGCTTAGAGGTTTGCAGTTGCCCTTCTGCCAAGAAGTTATCAGCACCCCCTTGATCGACCAAAATATTGGTGTATTGCTGCCCAACTTCCATAATCACCTGTGCAGCATCTGCTTGCGCCCATAATGATTTATCATCACCAAAGTATTCGGTATAAGCGGCCTGCCCCCATGCTGATTCACTGGCAGCGCAAACAGGCGATAAGGCGGAGACGCTGACAAACTTACTTGGGAACTTAAAGCCCAACAATAAAGCGCCATGACCGCCCATCGAGTGCCCAGTGATACCAATACTATCAATCGGAAACTCAGAGCGCAGCAAATCGTATAATTCATCAACGATATAGCTTTGCATATTAAAGTGTTCTGACCACGGGGCTTGCGTCGCATCAACATAGTAGCTTGCGCCCTGCCCGACAAAATAACGCTCATCGTTTGGTACATCGTGACCTTCACTGCTTCTAGGAGACGTATCAGGCGCAATAAAAATCATGCCAAGCTCACTACATTTTTGTTGGAAATGCGCCTTATGAGTGACGTTATCGGCATTACAGGTCAAGCCTGAGAGATATAAAAGCGCGGGACAGCGGCGACCGGCAAGCGCTTCATCTGGCAGATAAATACTAAACGTCATCGGCGTTTTGGTCGACGTCGACTCGTGGCTGTAGTAATGCTGCTCGCCATCGAAACAGCGATTGACACTTTTTTGGGTCAACTGGCTACTGGCTGAAAAACTATGGTTATAAGCATTATTCATGAGTAATATCCTCTGTATCTAAGATAAAATAAGCGTTG
The DNA here is from genome assembly GCF_904846565.1 of Psychrobacter sp. CMS30. Lineage (NCBI taxonomy): Bacteria > Pseudomonadati > Pseudomonadota > Gammaproteobacteria > Moraxellales > Moraxellaceae > Psychrobacter > Psychrobacter sp. CMS30. The sequence continues at coordinate 173,055 of NZ_CAJHBF010000004.1, forward strand.
AGAGTTAATCGGTCATTCGTGATTAATAGTTAATAGTGAGAAATTCGTGTTTAGCATTTAGCAATTAATGTTTAATCAATAGTAGCAGGGGCAATATTTACCGGCACATTTGAAGTCGTATCAGCGTTGGTACTATTGGTCATACTAGCAAGCGACGGCCGTGTTTTATCAAACAAAGCTTGCTCAAATGCGGGCAAGGCGGTTTCCATTAAGCTACCAATGACCATTTGCGGCTCTGATGGCTCAAAACCCATATAAAGCTCACGCTCTTTTACGCGGTAAGCGGCGTCTTTAAAGGCATCAGAAAAACTGGTGTTTTCACGCAAACTTTCGGCAAAGAATGCTTGGCCAAAATAGGTCATCTCAGCGGTATTGGTACAGCCAAACGACATCTTATCAGCAGCTGAGGCGGTAATCACCACCGTCGTTGGAGAGGCCAATTCATCGATAAATGAGCCTGAATAGCACGCGGACACCACGATGACACGCCAGCGAATACCGGAAGCATCTAACGCCTCACGCAGCCAAGTGGCGTCCAAATTGTCCATCGCTAGCGGCGGATTTGATAGATGAATAAAATCTTGATCGCCATGCGATGATAGGGTCATAAATAGCACATCTTCATCAGCATTCATCTGCTGACCGATGGTTTTTAAACCGCGCAAGATACTGGTCTTAGTCGCAATGGGTTCATCCAACCACGTGTAATTATTATTGATCAATGCCAGTGAATGCCCGCTGGTACCAAAGCGCACATCGAACAGCTCACGGACTTTATTAATCTCAGAGCGAAAGACGTTTTGATCTGAAAATCCTGCCACGCCCATAAAATACCAGTCGCTTTTACCCGGTATACTGGGGTCAATGCGGTCTAGGGCTTGCTGCAGCAATCTTGGCTGCTCGTATAAGGCCGCCTCTTCTAGTACCGGTTCAACAGGGATTTGCTTAAATATCGGCTGGTCAGCGACATTGCGCTGCCAAATGGTCAATAATGCCACTGCCCCGATGATGACAATAATGCGCTCCCACCAAGGGACCCGCAAACGCCGAGAGAAAATCCATAACAACGCCAATGTTTGCCATAAAAATAGCACTAAAAACAATATCGGTAAAAGTGAATAGCTCCAACTCGGTAGCCAGCCATAGCTGCCAAAAAACTGCACAAGGCTTTGCAGTAGCGCAGATAAGGTATCGGCGACTAACCACAGCACTACAGGCACAAACACCAGCGCTTGATTACCGGCGCGGCGTGCCAAAATAATACCGCCCAACAAAATAATCATCGGCCAAATTAAATAGCTGACCAACCCTTGCTCATTAAAGACGCTACCATTTTCTGCCGCCAACCATGAAAAAAGCACGTTACTACCCAGTGCTAATAAGGCGAAGACCGCAAACTGAATAAAGGTGGGTTTTACCCAAGAAAACGCCCGCGTTGACCCTACTAGCATCCATAAGGTTGCAATAATATTGGCAGCGAAATTGAGCGAAAAGCGCTGAAGCGAGACAGTTTTTAACGACGCAAGTGACAAAGACTTAGACCTCTAGCCAGTCGAGAGAAATAACGCAAATCCATGATAATGTATCCTGCTGCGCACAACGTTTAATAGGCTGTTTAATATAATTAACCTACGTTTTTTAGAGCGCTTATTGGCAGCAATTTTATATCTGATTTACGATAAAATGGGTATAGGACGCGAAAAGCGCAACGAAATCGTTTAGCGCGCTAATCTGTCACAATTGTAACGGATTGTCGGTCAAGAGCATAAGGCTGATTTGTAAAAATCGCTTGAAGATTCCTCTAAAAACCTATTAAAAAAGGAGGCCTTAGCATTAAGACCTCCTTTTTTATCAAAACCTTCTATCAAACCTTAAACATTATCTCATCAATAGCTCATTGACGCGTTTTAGATAGGCAGCAGGATCATCTAACTGACCGCCATCCGCCAATAATGCTTGGTCAAAAATCACTTGCGCAAGCTTGTCAAAATCGCCGTCAGACTGCTCGCTACTCTCAAGCTTTTTAATCAGCGGGTGATCAGGGTTGACCTCAAGCGTTGGCTTGCTTTCTGGTACATCTTGACCCATTTGCTTGAGCATCTGAATCATTTGTGGCGACAGCTCGCCTTCACCTACCACCAAACAAGCTGGGCTATCTACCAGACGTGTTGAAACTTTAACGTCTTTCGCACGCTCGCCTAGAGCTGTTTTTAACTTATCAACGACTGGCTTCATCGTCTCTTGAGCTTTTTCCGCTTCAGCTTTTTCCGCTTCGTCTTGCAAGTCGCCCAAATCAACGGCACCTTTAGCGATATTTTGTAGCGGTGTCTCATCAAATGAGGTTAAGAAATTCATCGCCCATTCATCGACACGGCTGGTCATCAAAATAACTTCGATGCCTTTTTTCTTAAACAGCTCAAGTTGCGGGCTGTTCTTTGCCGCCGCCAAGTTATCAGCCGTTAGATAATAGATGGCTTTTTGACCGTCTTTCATGCGCGCTTTATAGTCTTCAAAGCTGGTTTCAACCTTATCATTGGTGCTGGTGGCATAACGCAGCAATTTAGCAATACGCTCTTGATTGCCCATGTCTTCGCCAAGACCTTCTTTGATAACATCGCCAAATTCGCTATAGAACTGCGCAAATTTTTCTTGCTTATCAGCATCTTCGCTATTAGCGAGGCTTGCTAGCAAGGTTAAAATACGGCGCGCGTTACCATCGCGGATAGACTTTACATCACGCGATTCTTGAAAGATTTCACGGCTGACGTTAAGTGGCAAGTCCGCTGAATCAATAACACCTTTGACAAAACGCAGGTACATCGGCAATAACTGCTCAGCTTCGTCCATGATAAAGACGCGTTTAACGTAGAGCTTTAGACCGTGCTGCTGCTCACGCGTATATAAATCTACCGGCGCTTTTTTAGGAATATAAAGCAGCTGGGTATATTGCACACGTCCTTCAACACGGTTATGCGTCCACGTCAGCGGCGCATCCATGTCATAAGTGATGTTTTTATAAAAATCGACATACTCATTATCTTCAATTTCAGATGCTGAACGTGTCCAAAGCGCGCTGGCTTTGTTGATGGTCTCCCATTCGTCAGTCAGTACCATTTGTCCATTGGCAGGCGTGTCACTTCCTTCCTCAACCTCATCTTCTTGCCAAACTTCTTTACGCATCTGAATCGGCAAGCTGATATGGTCTGAGTATTTATTGACCAAACGCTTGATTTTGCCGCGGTCTAAATAATTGTCTTCGCCTGCCGCATACTCTTCTTTTAGATGCAAAGTAATGGCGGTGCCGCGCGTGGCTTTAGTGATAGGCTCAACGGTAAAGCTACCTGTGCCATCTGATACCCAGCGCACGCCTTTATCGGCAGTCTCGCCCGCTTTACGTGACTCAACGCTGATGGTATCTGCAACGATAAAGCCTGAATAGAAACCAACGCCAAACTGGCCGATTAATTGACCGTCTTGTTTTTGTGATTCAGACAATTTATCTAGGAAAGCCTTGGTGCCAGATTTAGCAATCGTGCCTAAGTTCTCAATCGCATCGGCTTCGTTCATACCAATACCATTATCGGTAAAGGTAATGGTTTTAGCGTCTTCATCAATATCGATACGGATTTTTAACTCGCCATCGTCCTCATAAAGACTGTCATCATTGGTTGCTTCAAAGCGCAATTTATCGCAGGCATCAGAGGCGTTTGAAACCAACTCACGCACAAAAATATCGGCGTTAGAATAGAGCGAATGGGTTACTAAATGCAGCAGCTGCGCCACTTCTGCTTCAAAGGTATGTTTTTTTAATTCAGGGGTGTCTTTATTAACATCAAGGTCATTAGCGTTTTTATTGTCCGCTTGGGTCTGTTCACTCATAAAAACTCCTATTATTGTTACCAAAAATGCTGTTGCCAGCACACATAAATCGCAAATTTTCAAATACCAACAGTGTCGCTAATCTGCTTAATAAGACTGGGCTGTAAATACTGTTAGGCTGCTTAATCAGATAGGGGCGCGGGCGAAAATTTCAAGCTCGAACAAGCCAAAAATAGTTATTAGCCATAAAAAAACCGCCCTAGTTTCCTAGAGCGGTACTTTTAAATCAATTGTTATAATTTGCAGTCTATAGACAGCTAGGCAAATCGCGTGCGGGATCAGACTCGCGCGCTGCTATCGCATCTTCTACAGTCAATCCTAATGCCTTGGCAACACCTTCACCATAAGCAGGGTCACACCAGTTGCAGTTACGGATATGACGATACTTAATAAAGTCTAACGCATCACCCATCGCTCTTGCGGTATTATCAAACAGTGCCTGCTTTTGCTCATCGTTCATCAGATTGAATAAAGCACGTGGCTGACTGAAGTAATCATTTGAGTCTTCACGGAAATCATAGTGATCCGCATAGCCATCAATCTTGAGTGGCGGCTCAGCATACTGAGGCTGATCTTGCCATTGGCTAAAGCTGTTTGGCGTGTAATGTGGTCGACCGCCGTAATTGTCGCCTATTCTACCTTCACCATCGCGGTGATTGCTGGTGACCGGACAACGTGGTTTGTTCACTGGAATCTGCTTATGATTGACCCCGACACGATAACGCTGGGCATCTGCGTAGCTAAACAAGCGCGCTTGGAGCATACGATCTGGTGAGGCACTGATACCTGGTACTAGATTGTTCGGCGCAAATGCTGCTTGTTCTACGTCTAAGAAATAATTGTCCGAATTTCTATTGAGTTCGAACTCGCCGACTTCAATCAGTGGATAGTCGCCTTTTGGCCAGACTTTGCTCAAATCAAACGGATGGTACGGCACGGTATCGGCTTCTTCTTCTGGCATGATTTGTACGTACATTTTCCATTTCGGGAAATCGCCATTCTCAATAGCTTCAAACAAGTCTTTTTGATGGCTTTCACGATCCATACCGACGAGCGCTTCGGCTTCGGCATCGGTTAGGTTTTTGATGCCCTGTTGGGTAACGAAGTGGAATTTGACCCAAAAGCGCTCATTGTCGCGATTGATAAAGCTATAGGTATGCGAGCCAAAGCCATGCATGTGTCTATACGATGCTGGCAGACCGCGATCGCTCATGGTAATGGTAACCTGATGTAGCGATTCTGGCAATAACGTCCAAAAATCCCAGTTGTTGGTAGCTGAACGCATATTGGTACGTGGATCACGCTTAACCGCTTTGTTCAAATCTGGAAACTTGCGTGGGTCACGGACAAAGAATACTGGCGTGTTGTTACCGACCAAATCCCAAATACCTTCATCGGTATAAAACTTCAAAGCAAAACCACGAATATCACGCTCAGCGTCAGCCGCGCCGCGCTCGCCTGCGACTGTACTAAAACGCGCAAACATCTCGGTCTGCTTGCCCACTTCGCTAAAAATATCAGCGCGAGTATATTTGGTGATATCGTTAGTTACGGTAAATGTACCAAACGCGCCAGAACCCTTAGCATGCATACGACGCTCGGGAATAACTTCACGGTTTAAATCGCCCAGCTTTTCATTCAACCATAAATCTTCTGCCAAAAGCGGCCCGCGTTTGCCAGCGGTTTTACTGTTTTCGTTATCAACAACAGGGGCACCATTGCTCATCGTCAGTGGGGTGGTATCGTAAGGGCATTTCTTATCGCTCATCATCATATTCCTTTTGAGATAAATTGAGTGTGGCGTTTATTATTAAAACTCATCATAGCAACCATGAGCTACTTTGATATCTTGTTGGCTTCCATTACAACCGATTTTTAATTATTTGTATAATAGATTAATTACATAATTTTCATTTATTTTATATAACATAGACTGATTTCTAGCTGTTTAATACAAGCTGCTTCACTACGTTAGGATGTTACTAAAAACTAGGATGCTATTAAAAGCTACAATGGCTCACTTAAGTGCAGCCAGCCAAAGATATCAGGATGAACTACCCCCTACCTTAGAGGTAGGGGTTTCTTAGGTAACGCTCTTACTTGACACGATATTCTGTATCAGCGGTTAAGCGAATCAACTAAGCTAACCCTGTCGCACCGACAGTTTTTGATTGTTTAGCCAGTATCAATCCTTGATGTAAGATATTGATACTGGCATTGATATCGCGATCATTTTGCTGCAAGCAACTTGGACAACCCCATGTTCTGACCGACAGCGGTAATTCAGCTTTAGTCAGTAGATGGTTGCAGTTTGAGCAAGTCTTAGACGATGGAAACCATCGGTCTATTTTGACAAGCTGTTTGCCATACCAGTCTGCTTTATAGGCAAGCATGGTGGTAAATGACGACCATGAGCTGTCACTGATTGCTTTTGCAAGTTTGTGATTCTTAACCATACCCTTGACGTTCAAGTCCTCAATAGCAATAACATCGTGGTTTTTGATGAGATTGAATGAGAGTTTATGTAGAAAGTCTTTGCGAGTATTGGTTATTTTCTCATAGACCTTGGCGACTTTTGTTTTTTGCTTTTGATAGTTGCGGCTCTCTGACAACTTGCGTTGATCCGCTTTGGCAACGGCTCTGCGTTTGGCTAGTATTTTCTGTTCACGCGCAAGCTTGTCTTGCAGCTTCGATAGAAACTTAGGATTGGCAACTTTGCTGCCGTCCGATAAGACGATAAAGTCTGTCAATCCTAAGTCAATGCCGATGTTAGAGTGGGTTTTTGGTAATTCATTAACGATGGTTTCAACCAGTAAGCTGACAAAATATTTACCTGATGGGGTATGGCTGATGGTGGCGCTCTTTATTAAGCCGTTTATTTCACTTGGGAACTTGGCGTTGATATGACCAACCTTAGGCAGCTTGACAGTGCTATCTGTGATCGCCACTGTACCCTTTTGGTTGTTGGTGGTGTAACTGTCGTGTTGGCCTTTTTTCTTGAACGTAGGGAATCGGGCACCTTGCTTGAAAAACTTATTATAAGCAGCTCTTAGGTTTTGCTGGACGTTAGCCAGTGCCAGGCTATCGACTTCTTTTAGCCATTCAAACTCTTTTTTATATTGAGCAGGGGTGTTGTTTAAGGTGGTCTTTGTGGTCTCATAGTGGTCTATTTTATCGCCAAGCATCCTATTCCAAATAAAACGAGCACAACCGAACGACTTAGCAAAAAATATTTGCTGTTCTTCATTAGGGTACAGCCTGATTTTATGGGCTTTTAGGATTTGCTTTGGCATGAAATACTTATTGTTAGTTGGTGTTATATTTATTATTAATTATACTCCAGGTAGAGGTTGTTATCACCAACAACGCATTCATCTCACCACCTTAGAGGTGGGAGAATTCTGCGCTAAGATGTTAAAATTAGCGCGGCATCGGACGAATGGTCAAGATTTGCTCGCTACGACCAAATGGACCATGTATATCATGCAGCACGGCGCTAGTCAGCCCTATGCCATCAGTGCCGTATTGTTGCATGGCTTCGATACCAAGCCATTTACCTGTTGGGATACGATGCATATGGATTTGTAAATCCGTATTGGGAAACATCCACTCTAACTGCGATAACCCAAGACCAAGGCGTGGTACCACGCCATTGGCGGTATCAACCATGCCTAGTAGATGCACCAAATCATCAGTAGGCATGCCCTCCACCATCTCGACATCGTTGGTGATCCATACCATGCCACGACCGGGACGACGGTCTGGAGCAGCGACCAGACGCACACTTTCGATAAAACCGCCCGGCCAGCCTTTCATATCTTCCCAAACCGGTAACTCTTCAGGTTGATATCGAGCTTTTTGATCCTCAAGTCCTGCAATCTCACTGGTATCTTGGGTCATAAGACGCCATGCACGCGCAATAATCGCATCCCGGCCACGACTGCTCATGACCGCTTCAATCAGCTCGATGGTCTTACCCGGACGGATACAACGGGTGGTAATCGTAAAATCATCAAGCGGAATCAAGCCTAAAATGTCTAGGCTGATACGGGCAATACGGGTGTTGGCTTGCGGTGCATAGCCTTGGAGCTCCGCTGTCAGCAATCCTGTCGCTGGTGACATATGCTGCTCATGCTCATTCCAAGCGCCTTGTGCATGCTTGGTTGGCTGATAATGGGCAACGCTGACGCCGCCTTCTTGCTGTTCGCGTTTGATAAAATGATAGTAAGCTGACATGAACATCCTCAATCTCTAATCCAATCTCTCTCGTTTACTCGGTACTTTTGACCGCTGTGAGAAATAAGTGCTGTTATAAATATGGTTAAACTTAGCTTGCCTGTATAACTTATCTGGTAAGCTCTTGTTTTCTCATCGTCAGCAGCGTGCGACTTTTGGCCATTACAAATAGAAAAAAAGCCATAATGGCAATAAGCGCACCATATAGCAGGCTGTAATCTCTCATAAACTGCGCGATATTCATAAAAAGCACCAATATCAGCATGACAATGGTAAACATATTGATTCTTAATTGCTTATTAATCTCATCAAGCGACGCCTCTGCCAAGACAAACTTCTGCTTTTTCATGTTATTTACCTACTTGCGTGACCGGAATACGTAAGGCTTTCGGCAAACTAAAAGTAACGTTTTCCTCGATACCTGACAGCTCACTCGGTAAATCACCGCCCCAATCTTGCAGCTGCTGTAATACTTCTTGAATCAATACCTCAGGCGCTGACGCCCCAGCGGTCACACCGACGCTTTGTATACCATCAAACCAACGTTTATCCATCTCGGTGGCGTTATCAATCAGATAAGCACGGCAATCCATACGCTCGGCCAATTCACGCAAACGGTTAGAGTTTGACGAGTTTGGCGAACCAACCACTAAGACCACCTCACAGCGACCAGCTAAATCTTTGACCGCATCTTGGCGGTTTTGGGTGGCATAGCAGATATCGTCTTTACGCGGGCCTTGGATACTCGGGAATTTTTCACGCAATGCATCGATAACGCGCGCGGTGTCATCCATAGATAAAGTTGTTTGGGTAACAAAAGCTAAGTGCTCAGCATTTTGTACAGTCAATGCTTCGACATCGGTTTCATTTTCGACCAAATGAATCTCACCGCCGTGGCGACGATTAAAGCGCCCCATGGTGCCTTCTACTTCAGGGTGTCCTGCATGACCAATCAATACCGCATCCATACCGTCTTGAGCAAATTTTGCCACTTCGATATGTACCTTGGTAACGAGCGGACAAGTCGCATCAAATACCGTTAAGTCACGGCGCTGTGCTTCATCTTCCACTGCCTTTGAGACGCCATGAGCTGAGAAAATAACGATTGAACCATCAGGTACTTCATGCAGCTCTTCAACAAACACCGCACCGCGATTGGCCAAATCAGACACCACAAATTTATTATGGACGACTTCATGACGCACATAAATGGGTGGCTCAAAACGTGTCAATGCTTCGTTCACTATCGCAATCGCGCGATCTACACCAGCACAAAATCCACGTGGATTGGCAAGATAAATTTGCATAAGAGGGCCTATCATTAGATAATTTATAGTTAAAGCTAAATATCAAACAGCTTCACATTAAAAACGGGGATAAAATCAATGCTCTACTTTAGCATAATTTGCTTTTATTGCCTTTGAAAATAGCCATGTTTTAAATTAACAACACATTGGCTAAAGCGCCTTTTCATTTAAAAATCACTTCAGAACAACAGCTAAGTAATGAAAAGCTGGCGCTAAATAAAATAAAAGCCCTAAAAGCAGTTTATAATAAGGCATCGATTACCATTCAATATAAGTCTCTAGCGCCATACCTGATGGCGTTTTTTATTTTTACCAGTTTTTAGCCATTTACTAAGACAGTTTTGGGTCTTTTAGCAGTACAGATTGTTACTAGCCTAGATTTTGCTAAGACATGCTTTATTAGAGCAGATTACATCAAAGCAAACTCCATTAGAACAGACTCCATTAGGAAACACTTCATTAAGAAACAACCCATTAGGAAATACCGTATGACAGGTTCATTATTTATTATTACTGCCGCCTCGGGTACAGGCAAGACTTCACTGGTAAAGCAGTTATTGGCTACTACCAATGATTTGACTGTCAGCGTGTCGCACACCACGCGCGCCCCGCGTCCGGGAGAAATTGATGGTCATCATTATCATTTTACCGATGTTGATAAATTCGTCACCGCCATCGGTGAGGGCAAGTTTTTAGAACATGCCGAAGTGTTTGGCAATTATTATGGTACCTCAGAGCAAAGCGTACGCACGCAGTTAGAAGCCGGCGTTGATGTCATCTTAGAGATTGATTGGCAAGGGGCGCTACAAGTGAAAAAAATCTTCACTGACGCGACGATGATTTTTATCTTGCCGCCAAGTATTGCGACTTTACGTCAGCGTTTATCGACGCGCGCGCAAGATACGCTAGAAGTGATCGAGCAGCGTTTGGCAGGCGCAGTCACTGAGATGGCACAATACGTACATTTTGATTTTGTGATTATTAATGACAATTTCGAAGTGGCATTGACTGAGCTCAAAGCCGTTATCGTCGCTGATAGACAGACGCTTAAACGCCAACAGCAGCGTTATCATCGCACCATTACCAACTTACTGAGTACTAAAGTAGAAGAGTAGCCAAAAGAAAAAGGAAAGGGGAATGCTAAAGTCGCATTATTCGTTATTCGTTCTCTTATCTGGGCATTGCGCGCGGCGTCGTAGATATAAGTAGCAGCCGATATAAAAAGCAACCACGCGCTTAAACAAAAAATGCTATAATGCCTAGCTATCCCCCTTTTGTATTTTTGATATTATTTTTATTGAGTGACGGACAAGCTCCGTGACTAATAAAAACAACCGAGGTAGCTATTTATGGCACGAGTGACGATTGAAGATTGTTTGGATAATGTTGATAATCGCTTTGAGCTGGTATTGGTCGCAAGCAAGCGCGCCCGTCAGTTGGCCAAAGGTATTGCTGAACCGTTGGTTGACGTTGATAACGACAAGCCTACTGTATTGGCCTTGCGTGAAATTGCTGCGGGCAAAATTACCCGTGATATTTTAAATCAGCCAGATCATAACTTTGCTACAAGCTCATTAGATTTAGCATTATCAGGCGATCATAGCTTCTAATAAGGCTTTATCAGCCAGCTTTTAGTGCTTAGTCTGTATGACCACTTTATTAAGTGATGACATTCCTGATTGATAAGAACCACAGCATAGGCTGTGGTTTTTTGGTTGTAAGGCTATTGATGACGCTACTTATAGTGCTAAGTTTAGAGTCAATTCAAAACGAAATAGTATTCTACTAGGATAAACTTCCCTCGCTTGCTGTGCGCTTTGCACTTCAGAGGCTTCGAAAAACTTATCCCAAAAGTATGTTGTTATTTCTTAAATTAAATCGACTATATATTAAACAGTTAGCAATTTTAACCACCGTTTATAGCGAAAATCCTACCATTGAGTGGGAATTTCTTAATTTTTGCATAGCCTACTCGCTTAGCAGTTGACATTGAATGCGATTTACGATTAATTAGAGGGTGGTCTGCCCCTTTTTTAGCTCTGCGTCTTTAAGCTTTGATGTCTTTAAGCTTTGATAGCGTAGGTCAGCATTCATTCAGTCACCATTTACCTAAACAGTCGAGAACCAAGAAACCGTCTTGAACTGACAAATAGGTATTGGAAAATAGGATCGCCGCTTTATGAGTCAAACCTTACCCAAACTCAGTCATCCTTTAGTCGATGACGCTCAATATAATCTGCTGCGCTCAGTAGGTTATCTCACTGCGGCTGAACGTAGTGATATTATTGATGCCTGTGAGTTCGGTGATATTGCGCATATCAAAGACAAGCGTAAATCAGGGGAGCCTTATATCACTCATCCGATTGCCGTTGCCGAAATATTGGCAGGCTTTCGCTTGGATCGCGATACGATTATTGCAGCCATCCTCCATGACACGGTCGAAGATACCGAGATCAGTGCTGAGCAGATTCAGCAGCGTTATGGCAAAATAGTGGCAAGACTGGTCGACGGTGTGACCAAATTAAAATCATCGACTCATAATAAACAAGAAAATAAAGCGGCAACCTTTCATAAAATTCTAACTGCCACCCTTGCCGATCCACGGGTATTGATTATCAAACTCGCTGATCGCCTACATAATATGTCGACGCTGGATGCGGTACGCCCAGAAAAACAGCGCACCACTGCGCAAGAAACCTTAGATTTTTATGTGCCCTTTGCACGCTTAATGGGTCTCAATGACATTGCCGATTATATCGAAGTGCTTTGCTATCGTAACCTTGACTCCGATATGTATAACAAGCTGTCTGATAAGCTGCTACAACACGGGCTTGGGCGTAATTTTCAAAGAGAAGCCATTCATCGCTATTTAAGTATTGTTCTAAACAACCTTGGTCTGAATGGCATGGTTAAAGTCTTAGACAATCGCGTCGTTATCTTTCGCCAGTTTTTCCGCAATCGCGGTGAAATCAATGCGCTGTTGCGCCATTATGCGTTTGAGATTGTCCTTGATAATATCGAAGCCTGTGACAAATTGGCTTATTATCTGATTAAAAAATATCAGATTGATGACAGCCATATCGCTGACAATATTCGCCGCCCGCTACCGGGTGGTAACCAGTCGCTGACCCTTATCTATGAGCGCGATAATGATTTTGTTAAAGTGACGATTTTAACCAAGCAAATGCAGAACGCGGCAAGGCTTGGCGTTATTGGCGCAGAACACGCCTCCGATGTCAGCCAATCGGTCATTCAAGCGTCATTACGCAATATGAAAGACTTGGTCGACGATGAAGACAGCTTAGATGAGGACAGCCCTGACTTTTCAGCGGCGGTTTCTACCATTAATGAGCTGATGGATTATCTGCATTCAAGCAAAATCATCTGCTACAGTCCGCAAGGGCGCGCCTATGAGCTACCGCAGGGCGCAACTGCGCTCGACTTTGCTTATGCCGTTGGACCTATGGTCGGCAATGTTGCCGTCGGTGCCAATGTCGATAATAAACATGCGAAACTCGGTACGGTACTGAAAAACGGTCAATTGGTCGAGATTGAAGTCAATAGCCACTCTGAACCAAAAGCGGAATGGCTTGGCTTTGTGGTCACCAATAAAGCTCGGGTAGAGATTTTGCGCTGGTTTAAAGACTTATCTCCTGCAGATAAGCAGCATCATGGCATGCAAGCTTTAGACCGCGCATTAAAAACCTATCAGAAAAGCCTCGATGATTTAAGCGAGAGTGATTGGAAAAATCTCACCGAATGGCGCGGTTTGACAGAAAAAGATGCACTATTTGAGCAAATAAGCTCGGGTACGTTATTGCCGCAACTGGTGGTCACCCGTTTGTTTAGCGATGAGGTCAGTGATATTCAATCGCAAGAACATATCGATGATATGACCCAGCCGCAGCAACTGATTGTCAATGCCTCAGGCGTCGAGCTTGATTTTGCCAATTGCTGTCACCCGATTTATGGTGACCCTATCGTTGGCCATTTATCGCGTCATGGTTTGGTTGTCCATCGACATAAATGCTTTTCATTGGACGATATCCGTAAAGACAATCCTTATCAAGTTATTCAGTTGCGCTGGCGTAATGATAAAGCTATTAAGCAAAGCGACTCAGACGAACACGGTAGCAAAATCCGTTTCCCCGCTTACCTTAAGCTCTCAATTGCTCTCAGTGACGAGCAAATCAGTGAAGTGATTTATCATCTGCGCCAGTTAAATATCGGGGTCGAAAAGGTCGACGTGCGTAGCAGCGATACCATTATTCATATCGTGGTACGTAGTCGCAATCATTTAGCGCAAGGCATTCGCGAATTACGCTCATTACTTGGCTTCCCTAATATTATCCGGCTATACCAATTATAAAATCAGTTAAAATAAATGTTAAAATCCATACCTTTTACCTATGCCGTTTAAGCGTTAGGCATTAACCTTTATATTTAATTTTAAGTGTTTAACGCAGCCTGACATTTTTGGCTAACTTTTCAACCAAATAAACATCAAAAAATATCATAAGGATATAATATGACTCGTCAAACCATTCAAACCGATAAAGCACCGGCTGCCGTTGGTACCTATTCACAAGCAGTAAAAGTGGGTAATACTGTATATATTTCAGGTCAATTGGGTTTTGACCCTGAGACTATGGAGCTAAAAGAAGGTTTTGAAGCGCAAGCCAAGCAAGTCTTTGAGAATATCAAAGCCATTTGTGAAGCAGCTGGCGGCAGCTTAAATGATGTGGTCAAGTTCAACGTCTCTTTAACCGATTTAAATGACTTTGCCGCGTTAAACGAAGTATTCGTTGCGAATTTAAGCGAGCCATACCCTGCCCGCGCAGCCGTACAAGTCGCGGCGCTACCTAAAGGCGGCGTGGTTGAAATCGAATCTATTATGTATATTGAATAAGACGGTTATTGAGCTTTATTAAGCTCTACGGTTTATGTTCAATGATAATAAGCTTAGCATCGTGCTAAGCTTATTGGTCTTTATCTATTTATCTCTTAACCTTTCTTCCTAATCCCCATTCACCTGATAAGACTGCGAAGCCCTTTTATGTTGCTACAAGTTGCGCTACCCGTGCCCCTTTATCGGGTGTTTGACTACAGCTTGCCAGCAGATAGCAGCGCGTTGCCGCATAGCACTTCAGCTCATATACCGCCTATTGGTAGCCGTGTCGAAGTATCCTTTGGTCGTCAAACCTTAATCGGTATCGTCATTGCTCATATTGCTGCAGCGGATAGCGACGTACCTCTCAATAAGCTTAAACCTATTAATAAATGCTTAGATGCTGAGCCTATTTTAGATACCAGTATGCTAAAGCTGGCGCATTGGCTGGCGCGTTATTATCACTATCCGCTCGGTGATGTCTTGGCGGTGATGTTGCCAACCCTCGTGCGGCAAGGTAAGCCGCTAGACTTGCTGATTACCCATTGGCGCATTTTGCCGCATGTAGGCGACGACGATTTTCGCGCCAATGCAAAAAAGCAAAAGCAACAGTTTGAGATGCTTAAACTACACGGTGAGCATGGCGCTAGTGAAGACATTTTGCTCTTAGAAGGGATGCAGCGCAGTTTCTTAAAAGCGCTAGAAGAAAAAGGCCTTATCGAGCGTTATATTCAGAATAAACAAGCACCTGCTCCTGTTAAATTAGCAACGCTGCCGCTTGACCTTAATGAAGAGCAACAGCTTGCCGTTACTGCAATTATTGCTGCTCATGAAGATAAGCAATATACGGGATTTTTGTTAAACGGTATCACCGGTAGTGGCAAGACCGAAGTCTACTTGCAAGCGATGCAAGCGGTCTTGGAAGCCGGCAAGCAGGTATTGATATTAGTACCAGAGATTGGCTTGACGCCGCAGACGCGCGCGCGTTTTGCCAGTCGCTTTGCCGCTCATATTGTCTTACTGCATTCGGGTATGAACAATACCCATCGCCTGCAAGGCTGGCAAGATTGCCGTACCGGTCATGCGCAAATCATTATCGGAACGCGCTCAGCGGTGCTCTATCCCTTTGCAGATTTGGGCTTAATTGTGGTTGATGAAGCGCATGATGGCTCTTATAAGCAGCAAGATACGCTGCGCTATCATGCCGCCGACGTCGCGCTTTATCGCGGACTACAGGCCAATATTCCCGTGGTACTTGGTACAGCCACCCCTTCTCTTGAGCATCTAAAACTGGTCGATGACGGTAAACTAGTAGAGTGTCAATTGCAAACTCGCCCTGGTAATGCCAAGCTTGCCAGCATGCAGCTGATTGATGCGCGCCTGCAAAGTACCCATCAACAAACGACGGACGAAGGCGCACGCTATGATACTGGTCTGACCGATGCGCTTATTGGCGCAATACGGCAAACGCTAGAGGTTGGCGATCAAGTTTTAATATTTCTAAATCGTCGCGGCTATGCACCAGTTTTGCTATGCGAAGCTTGCGGTTGGCAAGCAGATTGTCCACGCTGTGACGCGCATTTAACCGTTCATTATAATAGCCATTCGCAATCCAATTCCTATTCAAGCAGCTCATATTTAAAGTGCCACCATTGCGATTGGCAAGCCTATATTCCAACGGTTTGTCCTGATTGTGGCAGTCAAAATTTGGATGCCAAAGGAATGGGCACTACAAGGCTCAGCGAAAACTTGCATGCGATTTTTGCCAATCCGCAAACCAGTAAAGAGCTGTACCCCATTATCCAAATCGATCGCGATACCACCAGACGTAAAGACAGCTGGGAAAATATCTATCAGCGTATCAATGAAGGCAAGCCGGCCATCTTAGTCGGTACGCAAATGGTCGCCAAAGGTCATCATTTTCCTAACGTTACGTTGGTCTGCTTGCCCAATGCTGATCGTGGCTTTTTATCCGCCGATTTTCGCTCGCCGGAACATACTGCACAACTGATGGTTCAGGTCGCAGGGCGTGCCGGTCGCGGTGATAAATCGGGGCGCGTATTGATTCAAACGCTGCAACCCGATAATGAGCTGTTATTAAAATTGGTAAAAGATGGTTATTTATCATTCGCACGTGAGCTACTGCAAGAACGTAAAATGATGGGCTTGCCGCCGCATAGCCACGCTGCCCTAATACGCTGTGAAGGCAAAACCCTTGCCGCCACGACGCAAGCGCTTAAAGATGCGATTGCTATTTTGCCAAATGGGCATAATCTTGCTGTCCTCGGTCCTATCGATGCGCCAATGAGTAAAAAGAACAGTCGCTACCACGTGCAGTTACTGCTGTTAGGCAAAGACAGACAGCAATTACATCGGGTATTACATCACTGGTGGCAACCTGTACTTGCCCTGCCAAGCGCCAAATATCTGAAGCTGACCTTGGATATTGACCCTGTTGGCTGGTAATATCCAATTTCTTAGCATGGTTCTTTAACTCGAATCATCACGCTATAGTCGGTACTAAATAAAATGGATACGTTATCTGACAACGTGAAACTGGTACAAATTTTTCTAGCTTGCTGTGCCTACGCCGACAGAGGCTACAAAAAACTCATTCCAGTTTCACTGTATCTTCTTTATATGGAGCTGACTATATAGCTTCCAGTCACTAACCAACGCTTTTCAAAATAGGCAATTCATCGTTTACCGCCTAGATACAGCAAGCATTTATTAAATGTGCTAAATTCTTTATATCTGTCTGGTTTGAGCACAGCAAGCCCAGCTTTATAAGCAATCAAAGCTTTATAAGCAATAAAATTTTACCTTTTATCATCCTGAGTGTTGTTATGAATCAAAATCACCCAAAATCTAAAAAAAATGACCATTCTCATGAGAATGCTGCGGCTGATAACCATAAGCACGGCCAAAAGGATGCAGAAGGTCATTATGCTAAAGACAGTTATACTGACGATAATCAAGACAATCACGACCACGATGAACACCTAGAACAGACGGTTGCACCGCGCGATACCAAAGGCTATCAGCGTACCTTGCTGTTTAGCTTTATCATTATTACTGCCTATATGTTTGTCGAAGCCATCGGCGGCTGGCTCACTGGTAGTTTGGCGCTGCTGTCTGATGCTGGTCATATGCTCAGTGACGCGGTGGCCCTTGGCGCGACATTGATGGCATTTAAAATTGGTGAAAAAGCCGCCACCCATCAAAAGACCTTTGGTTATAAACGCTTTGAGATTTTAGTGGCAACGGTCAATGGTGCGACGCTAGTTATTATCGCCATCATGATTTTTTATGAGGCGATTAAACGCTTTAATTCACCACCTGAGATTGCTACCCAAGGCATGCTTATCGTTGCTACCATTGGTATGTTGGTCAACATTTTGGTCGCTTGGCTGATGCACCGTGGCAGTCGTGGCACAGATGCGCATGGTCACAGTCATGCAGGCAGTAACGAGGACAATCAAGGAAAAAATGCGGGTAAAGCACCGGTCAATCTGAATATGCAAAGTGCTTATTTGCATGTATTAAGTGACTTAATGGGCTCGGTTGCCGCTATTGTTGCCGCGCTTTTGATGATGAGCTTTGGCTGGATTTGGGCGGATGCGGCGGCCTCGGTGATTGTCGCCATATTGATTTTGTTTAGTGGTTACCGCGTCGTCCGTGATTCGGTCCATATCCTGATGGAAGGTACGCCAGAAGGTATATCGCTAGTTGAGGTCGAAGACAAATTACTTGCCCACCCGCAAGTACGACAAGTCCATGACCTGCATGTTTGGAGTATCACCAGCGGTCTCAACGCCCTATCGTGTCACGTGGTCGTCGATGGCGAAATGAGTATTCATGAATCCAGTATCCTGATTACCAGTTTAGAGCAAAGCCTCCTTGAGCTTGATATTCACCATGCGACCATTCAGGTTGAAAGCTTAGCGCATCCGCAAACTAAGACGCATAGCGATGCTTTAGTTTGCGATATCTCACAGCAGGCGACTGATACCAATAATCATATTGGTCACAACCATTAAACATAAGACATTAAATATTAAATCATATAATTATCAATTAAGACGTCGCCTATCTGGTTGTTAGTTATGAGCGACGTTTTAATTGATATTTTTTTATAAAGTGCTGGCAATAACGCAGCATCAGCCAAATTATCCACAGCGCTGTTATTAGCCAAATACTTAGCCCCAACCCTAACAACGTCATGCGAATCCAAAAATCTAGCGCACCGTTCATGAGGTGCGGCAGATAAGCCGGTCCCATATTGGATGCCATTATTAACCAAAACCCAAATAGCAGCGCCAGTCCTGCACCGATAATCCTTAAAATTATTTTGCCAAAGGTTATTAATAAGCCACGCCAGTTATCATATATGGACGAAGGAGGTGAATGATGATTCATAAAAAAGCGCCTAAAAAGTGGCTTAAAAAAGATAAAT
The DNA here is from genome assembly GCF_904846565.1 of Psychrobacter sp. CMS30. Taxonomy (NCBI): domain Bacteria; kingdom Pseudomonadati; phylum Pseudomonadota; class Gammaproteobacteria; order Moraxellales; family Moraxellaceae; genus Psychrobacter; species Psychrobacter sp. CMS30. The sequence continues at coordinate 191,821 of NZ_CAJHBF010000004.1, forward strand.
AAAAGACCTTTATTGCAAATCAGCTTATATCAGGCAGATTTTTATCATTGTAAGAGCATGTTAAAAATAATGGAAAATTTGGCCGCGCTGCCATATTTTTCCTATAAATTCTGTATACTTAAGGCTTAAAACCCTTATTCATAACCAATTGATGACCTTTTGCCATGTCGAGACGCTCAGCTCCTTTCGTTGCTCCAAGCTATATTGATGACCCTATCTCAAGCGAGGGTAAAAAGCATGCCAAAGCATTGCTATCAACGCTGCAAGAAGATATTGCCAGCTTTCGAGATGAGCAGTTTCCGCCTGACATTTTGCGTCAAATTCGTGATATGCCGATTTATGAAGGCAATTTAGCCGAAGTCCAAGCCTATCAGCAGCGTTGGCATAATCTGCTTGAGCGTGCGATGGCGTTTTATCCGGCGGCCAACCTACCGCCTGATTATCTGCCGCTACCAGCCAGCCTTGAGATACCGCAATTTATCTACCATGTGCAAAGACTACATCTGACCAAGACCCGTGCCAAAGAATCCAAAAGCTTTGGGTCGGTCGGTGCGCTTACTGATAAATGTGGCGATTACAGCGCTGATGAAATTGCGCGTATGAGCGCCGTATTTGAGAATGATGATGAGGCGCGTTTGGTGGCACATCGTGAATTTATCGATTTGCGCGCGTATGTATTTTGCCGTGATAACAAAGGCGAGATGCTAGAGCCTGAGCGCGTACGCTTTTATCGCACGGGGCTTATCGTTCATGCCCTACCCGATTTTAAAATTGTCGACAGTCGGCAGACACCGCGTAAGCGCCGTAACGATGCTTATAGTAATCCGCTGGCAGATAATGGCGTATGGAAGATTTATCGTAAGAAATAAACGATGTTCAAAATTTTTGATTATTGATCTACCCCGTTGTACTGCTTATTTTATCGTTACTGCTAAGGATTCCAGATGCTCGCTGCCGCCGCCGGCTCACCAAATTTAATGTTACAAGCTACTATTTTCTTGGGAGCAGCCCTGCTCTTTGTACCCCTTGGTAAACGTTTTGGCATCGCGACGGTTCTAGGCTATCTCATCACAGGATTGATATTAGGCCCCAGTGGTTTAGATGTTGCAGGCGATGCGGAAAGCTTATTACACTTTTCTGAGTTTGGCGTGGTCATGCTGCTTTTTATCATCGGCCTTGAGCTGCAGCCTTCACGATTATGGGCGCTACGGCGTTCGATATTTGTCCTTGGTGGCTTACAAGTCGGTTTGACTGGCACGCTATTAATGTGGCTGTTACATCAGTTTTTTGCTTTGCCACTTGATACCGCTTTTATTGTCGGCTTTGGTCTCGCCCTATCATCGACTGCCTTTGTCCTACAAATCCTGACAGAAAAACAGCAGCTTTCAAGTACCCATGGCCGTGAAGCCTTTACCATTTTATTATTCCAAGATATTGCCGTTATCCCTTTATTAGCCGTTATTCCGTTTTTATCAGGAGTACGCGAACAAAGCTACGATTTGATTTATTTTGGCAAGGTATTTGCCGTTTTTGCCGGACTTATCTTTGCCAGCCGTTATATCATTCGACCTTTCTTTAAATTTGTGGCGTCTAGTGGCGCATCAGAACTCTTAACCGCCGTCGCCTTATTTATCGTCATGGGCGTGTCTATTTTGATGGGGCAAATCGGTTTATCGATGGCATTGGGGGCGTTTTTAACCGGCGTATTGTTAGCAGATTCTGAATATCGTCATGAGTTAGAAGCCAGTATTGAGCCTTTTAAAGGGCTGCTGCTTGGGCTGTTTTTTATGTCGGTCGGTATGCTAACTGATGTCAAACTCATCTTAGCAAAGCCTGTTTTTATCATCGGCTGTGCCATGGCATTGATGGTGATTAAATTCGGTGTTATTACCGCCATTGCCAAAATATCAGGCAATCGCTGGCCGACCAGCATCCGCTTGGGCGTGACCCTTGCTCAAGGTGGTGAGTTTGCCTTTGTGTTATTTAGTGTCGCAACGGCGCAAAATGTGTTGCGTCCTGAGCTTGCCAATACTTTAAATCTTATCGTCACCATTTCTATGGCACTGACGCCACTGGCATTTTTACTCTTAGAAAAAATCGGTGAGCCAATATTTGCTAAAAGCAAACCAAGCCGCGAGTACGATGCCATTCCCGATCATGAGCATCAGGTGATTATTGCCGGTTTTGGGCGCGTTGGTCAGATTATTGGTCGTGTGCTGCGTATGCATAATATCGAATTTACCGCCATTGAACGCTCGGCAAATCGCGTCGATTTCGTGCGTAAGTTTGGTAACCAAGTCTATTATGGCGATCCAAAAAACCCTGAGATACTACGCGCTGCTGGCATTAAAAAAGCACGCGTCTTTATTCTCGCCATCGATGATTTAGAGCGTTCTATCACTACCGCCCAATACTTGCGTAAAAACTATCCTGATATGATTGTATTAGCGCGCGCCCGTGACCGCCAGCACTATTATCGCCTGCGTGAAGTCGGTGTGCGTCATATTTGGCGGGAGACCTATTTATCGTCTTTAGATATGTCACGTGAATCATTACAGCTGCTCGGTATATCACCAGAAAAGGCACGCGAGACGGTACAAACCTTCCGTGATTATGATGATGATTTGATTGAACGTCAGCAAGCAATTTATGGCGATGAAGCCAGCTTAATTGAATCGGCACAGTCAGCGATGGCCGAGCTTGAAAGTCTATTTGATGAAGATATCGATAAAGCCCGTAAAATGGATTTGACCGATTTTTATGACGCCCTAAAGAGCCAAGCAATACCAGTCGATGAGAAAGACGATCTGGCCACTGACTCTAAACCCTAAGTGTCAAAAATCTCAAGTGTCAAAAACCTTTAGTTCTCATTACAACCTTTAGGCGCCTGTCTTTTATTGAGTGAGGTCATACAGTTCCAATTATCGCTATCGGGCACATGATAAAAAACCAGCGTTTGATTATTTAGGTAGCGAATCGGAAACTTAACGTTCTGGATGGTAGCTATGACCGCGCAATCCGTTGCTGGCACGCCAGCGGCTTTACTGTCGATAGCGATATGTACCTGCTCTGTACCCATGTCTAGAGGAAGATTGCTAGGACACTGCCCTGTTTGCCGATACGCCAGCGCCACACGATTTTGCGCTGTTTTAGCAGTATCGTAAGCATCAAACAATACTTCGTTTTCTTTGGGTTTGGCAACAATGGGTAAAAACTGCACCTTTATTACCATTAAAGCAAAGGCAAAAAACCCAAAGCCCAAGCCCAAGCCAAATAAGCTGACCCCACCTTCTTTTTGCAAGTGCGCTTTTTGCGCCGCCTCATCACGCGGATAATCATTGATAGCATCAACAATCTCGCGCCTTGCCATACGGTAATAATAAGCGTCCGTCCAGCGTGCAACCATCACCGACCAAAACAGCCATATCAGCGCCGCAATAGCGATACGTATGGCCATCTGATAAGCATCGGCAATATAAGGCATCGCGACAAATTCAAACGCCACCAATACCAGTGCCACATTAAGCTGAATAAACGACCAACCGGCAACGCTATAAACAATCGCATCCATATAACGCTTACGATATAGCAGCCAAGGAAAGGTGACAAAAAACGCCGCCCAATGCCATTTTGGCGACAGATACCCCTGCTTATCAAATTCCTCAAAGCGCTTAAGATAATATGACTGACTACGCTGACTGATAAACCATTTATCCAGCTGCTGACGCTTTTCAGGCGTGAGCTGCTCTTGATAAAATGGTGGCGGCGAATCCGTCTCGATAAATAACATGGCAGTCTGCTCTATAGATTCTCAAAAATACGGTATCAAGGATTGTTATATGATAACGCCAAAAGCCAGTGATAGAAAACCCATATATATGCAATCTGTATCGAGAAAATCCGTCTATAGCCTTGTATAATTTAGAGAAACTGTAGCGATACATAGAATATATGGCAAACTTACTAAAATTGGATTGTCCGTTCACAGTGGTCACGATTTCACTTATAATGAAGCAACTTTACCCACCTAATTAAGCCTTGTTAATCCTATGAGTCAACATCCTGATATCAATGACAACATCAATGGTGCTAATAATAATAGTACTACTGATGAGCAAAACCCTAATAGCACTAACCCTATGAACCCTGAAGCTCAGGCTGCCACCGATACTGCCACTAGCATTGATGCCGATGCTAGCAGCCAGAATGAGCCTACAGAGGGTAAACATATTCGTATCGTTAATACCTTTATGAAACGCCGTACGCATATGAATAAGAATGCTGAGCTGGCACTGACTGCGCCAGAGTTTGCGCATTACTTAGTCAATAACAGTTTCGGTGATGGCAATCTTGATGGCATTAACGATTTGCGAGTGCTATTTGCACATAGCCCTAACGGCAGTGACGCGCCGCTTACGGTAGAGATTGGTTTTGGCTTGGGTGATTCATTTATTGAGATGGCCGCTGCTGAGCCGACGCGCAATTTCGTTGGCGTCGAAGTTCATGAGCCAGGTATCGGTAAATGCGCTTATATGGCAGGTACACAAGGTTTAACCAACGTTAAAATCATTAACGGTGATGCTATCCAATTGCTGAAACAGTTACCAGAAAACCATATTGATCGTATCCAGCTCTACTTCCCTGACCCATGGCAAAAAAAGCGCCATTATAAACGCCGTTTTGTGAGCCCTGAGCGCATGGCGATTGTCACGCGCAGCTTAAAGCAAGGCGGCTGGTTCCATACGGCGACTGACTGGGAACATTATGCCTTTTGGATGGTTGAAGTGTTGGATGGTTTTGCAGGGCTGACCAATCAAGCAGGCGCAGGTAATTTCACCGACCGTCCTGACTTTCGTCCAATGACCAAGTTTGAGCGCCGCGGTTTAGAGCGCGGACATGGCGTTTGGGATTTAATCTATATCAAAGACTAATCTCGATAGCACTACCGTAGCGATCTTGCCCTATAGCGGCTAAGATACTGAAAAAGTACTTAGCCGTTTTTTTATGGCTGAATATCTCTCCTACCTTACTTTATCTGTTGATATATAAGGCGTCGCGCGTTGTGCGAGCTACTTTTAAATCGTTAAAGCCTTTAAGTCCTTGCTCTATATCCACTAGATACCCGCAAGCAATATGTGAAACATAGGCATTAGACAGCAATTTTATGACTAAATTTAAAGTTGCAAAAACAGAAATAGCCTATATTTGGCTTGCATGCAATATTTCATATCTGCTCAAACATTGATAGGATAAGGGTTTCGTGAGTTCTCCCCATAAGCTGTGGATAACCCTGTGTATAAGTCGCCACTTGACAAGTATTTCCCTAGGCAGCTTAAAGGGTTAGGTAAAATCGTTCATTTTTTGTACAATTTTTAAAACGTTTAAAATCAATTACTTATATGATATTTGAAAGCAAAGTAATATATTTTTAATATTTTTTAAATTAATTTAACCGTTATGGATGTTTCACAAGCGCTCAATAAAAATACCTTTTTTATTGTGGACAACTCATAAATCTATTGACAAATGACACTGTCATCAAGTTCAAAACTGAAAGTTAAAACAAGCCTGTTTTAGGAATATTTCAATAGAACATCATACGACACTCACTGTCGTTTAGCCTCTCAGCACCCTCAATATTAGCCTTGGATTTTGTTATAATTGCCTTATCTAATCAACAGTGATATAAAACAGGGTGGCTTAAAAATTACGTGAAAAGCACGTGCTAACTAAGCTTACTGACATTATTACGCTTATTTACTAGCAAAAATTATGAACTTTTTTTTGCTTTTCTCATTATTGAATTTTACTGTATAGTAGGGTGATATATTCGATATCACCGTCTGAAACCTAATATTTCCAGCCACTTCAACTTTGCTTGAAAACATCCCTTACTGACGACTGAGCCTGTAAGCTATTCCATTGAGCAAGTGGTTTGTGACGAGTAGTTCTAAATAGTCAGTACGTTTATTACCCATACTCATTATTTACACTTATTATTAATAACAAGGAGTCCTATATGGACGAAAATAAAGCCAAAGCCCTCAAAGCAGCCCTTGGTCAAATCGAAAAGCAGTTTGGTAAAAACACCATCATGCATTTAGGTGATGACTCTGCCATTCTTGATGTGGATGTGGTATCAACAGGCTCGTTAGGTCTGGATATTGCGCTTGGTATTGGCGGTCTACCAAAAGGTCGTATCGTTGAGATTTACGGCCCAGAAAGCTCGGGTAAAACAACCATGACGCTGCAAGCAATTGCGGAATGCCAAAAGCAAGGCGGTGTCTGCGCCTTTATCGATGCTGAGCATGCACTAGATCCAGTTTATGCGCGCAAGCTTGGCGTGAACACTGATGACCTACTGCTTTCTCAGCCTGACAATGGTGAGCAAGCGCTTGAAATCACCGACATGCTAGTGCGTTCTGGGGCGGTTGATATGATTGTCATTGATTCCGTGGCTGCGTTGACGCCGCGCGCGGAGATTGAAGGCGAGATGGGCGACTCACACATGGGTCTGCAAGCACGTCTAATGAGCCAAGCGCTACGTAAAATTACCGGTAATGCCAAACGCTCAAATTGTATGGTGGTGTTTATTAACCAAATCCGTATGAAAATCGGTGTGATGTTCGGTAGCCCTGAGACCACGACTGGTGGTAACGCGCTTAAGTTCTACGCCTCGGTACGTATGGATATCCGCCGTATCGGTGCGGTTAAAAACGGTGATGAAATCATCGGTAACCAAACCCGTGTTAAAGTCATCAAAAACAAGATGGCACCGCCTTTCCGCCAAGCAGAATTTGAGATTACTTATGGTGAAGGTACCAACCATTTAGCCGAAGTGATTGACTTGGGTGTTGAGATTGGCGCAGTTGGCAAAGCTGGCTCTTGGTATAGCTATGGCGATGAAAAAATCGGTCAAGGTAAAGCCAATTCTGTGTTGTTCTTAAAAGAAAATCCCGCGATTGCACAAGAAATCGAAGCTAAAATTCGTGATGAAAAGCTTGGGACAAAAAAACAAGCTAAAGCCACAGATACTGACGAAGCCAATGAAGAAGTGGCTTCTGAACCTGTACAATAGCGGCTTCATTATTCACCGTTATCAATGATCATGACTTGTTATGAAAATTAAATTGTTATGAAAATTAAAACCTTAGCTGAAATACTTGCTGAATCGGACGCCGATTCAGCGAGTAGTCCTACTATCAAAGCAAAAAAACCTGTCAAATCCTCTGAGTCTGTCAAATATTCTCAGCACTCCTATCAAGACAAGCCAAAAAAAACGGCTAAGACGCGCAAGCACTCAACCTACTCTCGTGAAGATTATTCGTTATCCGACGACTCTGGCCTCGAGGTAGAATCAGCTGACGCTCACTCTTCTACTAGCAAAAACTCTACTAGATCCAAGAAACGTAAAAAGCGTTTTCACCCAGCGGCTAACTTTAGCCCTGAGCCTACTGATGTGCCTGCTTATCAGCCACCAGAAGCGCAAAGTATTAAGCAGATGCTGGCTGAGGTTAAGCAAGATATTCACGGTCATAAAAACGATGAGGACCTTGAGACTAACACGGGGCACAATCTAGAAAGCTCGAGTTATTCCTCTTCGCTAACGGCAAGCCATAACCATGATGGTGATTCTGAAGCCGATAGCACAGCCGACAACCTACCCGCGGCGCTTAAAGCGTATTTACGCACTCCTGAACAGAAACAAGCTGAAATTGACGCTATCAAAGCCGAAAGCCGCTTACGTTGGTTGGCATTCTATTATTTATCGCGCCGAGAATACGGCAAGGCTGAGCTCAAGCAAAAACTGCTGGATAAAGAACAAGACCCAGAAAAAATCGATGCCCTGCTCGATGAGTTTGAAGAAAAAGGCTATCAAAGTGATTATCGTACTACCCTGATGCTTATTCGGGAAAATATTCGCAAAGGGCGCGGACGTGGGCGTATTAAGCAGGAATTTTATCGTAAAAAAATTGCCATGCCCGGTAATATCGACGAGCTTATCGATATGGCGAATGCAGAATCGGAAGAATTTAGCGAGTTTATAGACGACAGTGCCGACAATTTAGTTGAAGGCATTGACTGGCTAAAACTGGCAGTCAGCGCACGTACCAAAAAATACGGCGATGACATACCCACTGAACAAAAAGACAAAGCCCGTCAGCTACGTTTTTTACAATATCGCGGCTTTAATACCGATATCTGCTTTGAGGCGCTCAACTATACCTTGGGGACATTGGATGAGCGTTTTTAGTTCATTTAACTTTTAACCTTTAACTTTTAACCTTTAATAATAACCAAGCAGCTTCCACCAAATCAAACCAGCGCCGATCCATACGACCAGATTTACCACACTCATAATGGCGCCAATACTCCACCATTCTCCTAATGTCACATAGCCTGAGTTAAAAATAACGGGCGCAGTACCCGTTGCATAATGGGTAAGCGTCATCATGATATTACCGGCGGCGGCTAAAATGAGCGCATATAACATCGGCGGTGCACCTAAGCTTAATCCGACAGCATAAAAAGCGGCAAACAGCGCGGTAATATGCGCGGTGGTACTAGCAAAGAAATAGTGAATATAGAGATAGACCAAAGTCAAAATAACCACAGCGCCGACCCAACCGACTCCTATCATGCCAATCATTGATTCGATATTATCAGAGAACCAGCTGATAAGGCCGAGTTTGTTAAGGTATGACGCCATCATAATCAGAGCACCAAACCAGATAATCGTATCCCATGCCGATTTTTCTTTCAGTACATCATCCCAAGTTAAAACGCCAGTCAATATCAAGGTCGTCAAGCCAATAAACGCGGTGGTGGTGGCGTCAACGCTTAACTGTTCACCAAAGATTAGCGCTGGGATATTCGCCCACAATATCAACATCAGCGCAAAGACGCCCAGCATGATTTTTTCTTGCAAGCTTACCTGACCCATCTCGGTCAAATTGTCTTTGGCAAATTTCTTGGCATCAGGCGTTACTTTGACATCGGGCGGATAAATCAGATAAATCACCAGTGGCATTAATAATAAACATAGCATCCCTGGTATAAACATCGCCACCGCCCACGTCGTCCATGACAGCTGAATCTCACTACCCGTTGCCTTATTGACCAAATCTACCACCAATGGATTTGGCGCAGTGGCGGTAATAAACATACCGGACGTAATCGGATTTGCATGGTAATTGACCATCGCTAAGTAGCGGCCAATTTTATTTTGGGTGCCCTCTTCTGGCGTAGAATGAAAGCTTTGCGCAATTGATCTCATAATTGGGTGAATAATACCGCCGCCTCGAGCAGTATTAGATGGCGTGATAGGCGCTATCATCAACTCTGCGGCAGTTAAAGAATACGCAACCCCGATCGTCTTTTTGCCAAAAATAGAAATAAAATAATACGCGATACGCCGACCCAAACCCGTTTTTATCAAGCCACGCGATATCATCACGGCAATACCAATCAGCCAAATCAGAGGACTTGAGTAGCTTGATAAAGCATCAGCGATGGCTTCTTTTGGACTCTCATTGGTCACCCCAGTAAGCGCCACCAAGGTAACGGCAATAATGGCAATCGCGCCAATGGGTAACACCTTACCAATGATGGCGACAATAGTAGCGATAAACAAAGCCAGCATATGCCACGCTTCGGGTGTGACCCCGTTTGGTACCGGAATAACAAACCAAATGATTAAACCAACTACAATGGCAATCGCTGCTTGGATAGGTTTAAATGGCATGAGAAATATATCCTTATCAATGCTTATAAAATCACACAGTCATGTCATATGAGATGCTATCGCAAAGTAACTACGATAGGAAAAATACATGGGTCATATGAACATCTTATAAGATTTATATCAGCATTTTTCTATTGTTGACCATTTTTAACATATTTATTTAGCATACAGCATAAATATACAGAGATAAGTTATTAATAACAGCGTTAAATCGTTGGTCATAAAAAAGGAGCACTTTATTAAAAGCGCTCCTTTTTTGTGATATCTTGGCTAAATTTGACGTTTAATCATATTGAATTTCAAAGTGGTCAATTATTTCAACGTCCCTAAGCGGCTCGATAATTGATTCATAATTTGATCAATCTCTTCATTGGCTTCAGGTTCATTATCCAAATTGCCATTGGGCGTTAATTGATTCATCACTTCAGGCAACAGCTCAGCGAGACCTTGACGTACTTCCATCTCATTTGCGCCAGTATGCGCGGCTACCTGCTGGATTTCGCTTTCATCAAATAAACGGGTAATTTCATTAGGGTCCAGATTATCATTGGCTTCTTGATTGCTCATCCAAGAACGCGCTTGATTGTCATAACCCATACCGGTGATTTTTGATAAAGCGCCACTTAAACCACCATTACGTTTGATCCAACTGAGCACCATAGGCATAAGCGCAGCAATCAGCATGCCTTTACCGCCAAAGCCACTTCTAGAAGTTCGACCGCCAGTCGCCTGACCACCCAATACGCTACCTAAAATATCGCCAAGTCCACCAGCACCTGAGCTCATACCACCGCGTTGGTTGGCACCTGTGAGCCCACCAATGATATCGTCTAGCCCAAAGCCATTATCAGCGCGGCGTTCATACTGCTGCGGATTGTAGCCACTCGGCTGATTACCACCGCCCAATACGCCGCCCAAGATATCCCCTAATCCACCGGTACGGCGTGGATTGATACGTTGATTGACCGGATTGCGCCGTGCGTCTTCTGGATCCATGGCACTGCGGGCAACTTGGCTCACTAAATTCCCTAATAAACTCATAATCGCTTCCTTTTTATTATAAAACAGTCATTATCAAAAGCTTTGCATTCAGTTAACTCATGCAAATAGCCATTTACCAGAAATATGGCAAGTGGTTATAAACAGGTCGGTTTAAACAAACACTTAAATAAGTTAGCTATTGACGCTTAATTGCAATATAGCAAATCTCTTTCGCTATCTAGATAGGCGTTTTGTTATGAGATGTAGTAGATCGTTAGCGATTAAAAAGAGAGATAGATAAAAGGAATGCCAGTCATATGCATAGGACTGGCTTTATTTAGGCAGTTTAATGAGAAATGCTATGTGCCAAAATCGTTAATTCGCGCCAGTGTTCTGCGCTGACTTGATCGCGAAATACCGTTACTGATAAATGACGCTGATAAGGTTCTATGACAATAAAGCTTAAGCATATAACCCATGGATAGCTACTGACCGCAGTAAGCTCTGCCTGCCATAGGGCATCACCGCGACTGCTACGCATGAGTAGTTGCCAATGCTGATAAACGCTTTTATTCAATGGCGGCTGGCTTAGATGCATTAATATCGGGCGCGATAACGCCAAGTAGCTGACGACGGCGACGCTAACCACAAATATCAGTACATACTGCCACAACGCCAAGGACGCAAGTCCTGTCAATATCACCATCACACTTGCTAAGAGCATATAAAATAACAGGCGCAAACAGCTTGCAGGCTGAATAGGTGCATCGATACGTAGCGAAGTTGGCGATATCATAATTGAATACCCAAGCAGGCTTAAAATAAATATTAAATAATTACGTCAAGTCTTTACTATGGCGCCATGTTTTGATTTTATTGACCAAATCCCATATGGCTTCATTTTCTGGACGGCTTTGATTGGTAAAATAATCCAATAAATCAGGGTCTTCATGGGTCAGCATTTCTGCAAAAGTTGCCTGTTCGCTGGGGTCAGCGGTTAAATACAACTCTTTAATATAAGGGTCAATATAAAAGTCTAATTCTTTTAATCCGCGGCGGGCTTGATAAATAATGCGGCGTTGCTCGAGGGTGGGTTCTGGTTGATTGTTTGGCTCTGGTTGATTGCTAGTCGTCATAAAAGTGTTCCCGTAGGTTTAAATGGTATTTAACTGAATAGACATTTAGATAAATAATAAGGTTAATAAATAATAGGATTAAGCTGTATTTATAAAGATACCGTTTATAAAAAGGTAGTAGCCTATTAGCCTTGATGATAACTTGATAATTGCTGCCATAATGCCACGGCTTGCTGCATCATAGCGACATTGTGGGTACGAATAATACTAGCGCCCTGTTGCAGCGCAAAGAGTCCAGCCGCCGTTCCTACCGCATCACGCTCTAGCGCTTGGGTAGTAGCAACGGCTTCGACTCCACTTTTAGTCAGTACTTCTGCTAAAAAGCGCTTTCGTGAAATACCAAACATTATTGGCAATTTAAGCGTTTGCAGGTTATCAAGCTGACTTAATAGTGCGCGATGATGCTCATAGTCTTTTGCAAAGCCAAAACCTGGATCGATAATTATTTTCTCACGCTTAACGCCGACATTCGTTATCTCATCAATACGCGCTGCTAGCTCGGCACGGACGTCTTTAATCACATCATCATACTGTGCGAAATTATTCATCGTCGTCGGCTCACCGCGCATATGCATCAGCATGACAGGAATATCCAGCTTGGCTGCCATTGCCGCCGCACCATCACGCTTAAGCGCTCGTACATCATTCCAGATATCTGCGCCGGCATCAAAAGCTGCCTGCATAACCGCCGGGTTACTGGTATCAATAGAGAGCCAAATATCTTTACCTATGCTTCCTAGCTGCTGACGAATCGCTTTGACCACTGGAACAACGCGCTGTATCTCATCGCTAGTCGCTACAGCTTGCGCATTTGGACGGGTAGATTCACCGCCGATATCGATAATGCTTGCACCCGCGGCAATCATCTCTT